>JAULXA010000026.1:0-4659 GCA_032118875.1 Flavobacterium sp. | reverse complement strand
TTCGACATCAATTTTAACAACAAAAAAGCTTTAATCCGTGTAGATTTTAATGTGCCTTTAGACGAAAATTTTAAAGTTACAGATGCGAACCGAATTGAAGCCGCAAAGCCAACAATTGATAAAATTTTAAACGATGGTGGTTCGGTAATTTTAATGTCGCACTTAGGAAGACCAAAAGGAAAAGAAGACAAATATTCGTTAAGTCATATCGTTTCTAAAATTGAAGAAGTTTTAGGAAAAAAAGTAAAATTTGCTTCCGATTGTAGAGGAGAAATCGCTACAACAGCGGCTGCCAATTTACAAAATGGAGAGATTTTATTGTTAGAAAATTTACGTTTTTATGCGGAAGAAGAAGCTGGAGATGTTGGTTTTTCTAAAGAATTAGCGAGTTTAGGTGATGTGTATGTGAACGATGCTTTCGGAACGGCGCACAGAGCACACGCTTCTACAACAATTATCGCGAACGAATTCCCAAATGATAAATGTTTCGGAGCTTTATTAGCGAAAGAAATTGAAAGCATCAATAAAGTATTGAAAAATTCTGAAAAACCAGTAACGGCAATACTTGGAGGAAGTAAAGTTTCTTCTAAAATTACGATTATCGAAAACATTTTAGATAAAGTCGACCACATGATTATTGGTGGTGGAATGACGTTTACGTTCATCAAAGCGATGGGCGGAAACATTGGAAATTCTATTTGTGAAGATGACAAAATGGAATTGGCTTTAGACATCATGAAACAAGCGACAGCAAAAGGCGTGAAAATTCACTTACCCATTGATGTGGTAATTGCAGATTCATTTTCAAATGACGCGAATACACAAATTGTAAATGTAGCTGAAATTCCAGCCGGATGGCAAGGTTTAGATGCTGGTCCGAAAACATTAGAACAATTAAAAGAAGTAGTTTTAAGTTCAAAAACTATCCTTTGGAATGGACCAATTGGTGTGTTTGAATTACCAGCTTTCGCAAACGGAACGATTACTTTAGGAGATTTCATTGCAGAATCTACTAAAAACGGATGTTTCTCTTTAGTAGGTGGTGGTGATAGTGTTGCGGCAGTAAAACAATTTGGTTTAGAAGACAAAATGAGCTACGTTTCTACGGGTGGTGGTGCGATGTTAGAAATGTTAGAAGGAAAAACGTTGCCAGGAATTGCGGCTATTTTGAAGTAAACAGTTGATTAATTCTAATTAAAAAAAATGAAATTTAAACTGATATTATTATTCATTTCCTTTAATTTATTTGCACAAAATAACAATTATGTAAATATTAAAGGAACAAGACTTTCAATAATTCCACCAAAAGGATTTGTGGATGCTGAAAACTTTATTGGTTTAAAAAAAGATGAAACTACTGGAATTCAAATAATGGATTTAGTAGGTGGTAATTTTGATTCAAATACAGCTACTTATACTAAAGCAACATTTGAAAAAAAAGGAATTACTGTTTTAGAATTTGAAGAGTTAAAAGTAGATGGATTTCAAGCTAAATTTTCACACTTTAAGGGTGGTGACAATAACGAAAGAGTAAATATTACATTTGGAGATTCAACATTTTCAGTAATGGTCACGGCTTTTTTTCCAACTAGTTCAAGACAAGAATTGTTTCCAGAGATTAAAAAAGCATTTTTAAAAATCAAATACGATAAAAATTTAATAGTTGATCCTTTTGCTTCGAGCGATTTTAAAGTGGAAAAGAACGAATCGAAATTTAAATTTGCGAAAGCTTCTGCAAATATGTTTATTTTTTCTGAAAACGGAATAGATAAAAAATCATATGATGACGAACCAATGGTTATGATTACTAGTTTACCATTTGATGAATCTATGACAAAAGAAAAAGTTTTTGAAGATTTAGTAAATAGTTTAATACAACAAGGATTTGTAAAAAATGATACCAAAAACATATCTAAAAAAAGTATTAATGGTTATGAAACAATTGAAGCGGAATGCTATTTTGATCATAAATCGGAACTTAAACTAGCTTTTATGACGATCCTAATAAAAAACAATAAAGCAATAATTTTTTATGGAATGGCTCAATCAAATTTTCAAGAAAACATTAACGAGTTTAAAAAATTATCAAATAAACTGACAATAAAATAAGTTTAACCCACCACGAAAATCTATAAAAAACGTTAAAAAGGAAATTTAAACGTTAAAAGTTGGGTGTATAACAATAAATAAAATATATTTGCGTTTCTACAAGTAATTGTAAATTAATGATTTAGATAAAATGCTCCGGTAGTTATGGAGAAAAAACACATATAAAGAATGAAGAAATTAGTAATAGTAGCTTTTGGTCTTTTCCTGTCAAACGGAATGTTGGCACAAGAAAGTCAAGAGATAAAACCCACCTTTTTTGAACCTAAAGTATCGTATTTAGATTCGCTTAAAAAAACGTTCAACAACCACGAAACCAGTGCTTGTATCGACCAAAGATGGACCAAAGAATTATCAGATGCCACGTTATCAAACGAAATGTTTTTCGATATTGAAAACATGAACATCGATGAAAAAGTATCGTATGATTTAGATACGGAATTACTTAAAAAACGTTTACACAAATTAGATGTACAATCGCCTTTCGTTATTGAGTACAATCCGGCTTTGGAAAACGTAATCAAATCGTTCTTAAAAAACAGAGCCAAAAGTTTCGAAAGACAAATGGCTATTGCAGAATATTATTTTCCACTATTCGAAGAAAAATTATCAAAATACAATTTACCGTTAGAAATCAAATATTTAGCGATTGTTGAATCGGCTTTACAACCGAAAGCAAAATCTAAAGTAGGCGCTGGTGGTTTATGGCAATTTATGCCAGCTACTGGTAAACAATACAAATTGGATATCACAACGTATGTAGATGAGCGTCACGATCCAATAAAATCAACAGAAGCGGCTTGTCATTATATGATGAACATGTATGCTATTTTTGGTGATTGGAGTTTGGTTTTAGCGTCGTACAATTGCGGACCAGGAAATGTGTCTAAAGCGATCAGACGTTCTGGTGGAAAAACAGATTATTGGGAAATTAGAAAATTCTTACCAAAAGAAACTGCGAATTATTTACCAGCATTTTTAGCTACGATGTACATTTACGAGTTTAAAAAAGAACACGGTTTAGTGCCTCACAAAGCAGAAATGAAATATGCAGAAACAGACACAGTTATGGTGAAACAAGCCATGACTTTCAAACAATTATCTGATTTATTAGATATTTCTGAAGAACAATTAGAATATTTAAATCCAATTTACAAATCGAAATACATTCCGTCTATTGGAGATGAATACTTTTACTTGCGTTTACCGAAAAACAAAATCGGAATTTTTGTTTCGAATGAAGATAAAATTTATGGGTATTTAGCGTATTTAGAACAAGAGAAAATTAGAACTATTCAATTAGCACAACAAATCAGAAAACGCGATAGTGTTGCTAAACAGGATTCTATAGCGGTGGCTTCTACTTTCAAAATGAAGAACAACGACCCAACTGAATACGAAGAAGTCATAAAAAAACGCACGAAAGAAGTCGTTAGTAAAAACTATCATAAAGTAAAATCTGGTGAATCACTTGGTGTTATTGCGGATAAAAACAATGTTTCCATTTCCGATTTGAGAAAATGGAACAACATCAAAGGAAGTACTATCAATGCCGGACAAAGTTTGGTGATTCAAACTACGAAAAAAATAACGGTCAATGAAGTGATCAAGAAACCGAAGCCTAAAGCGGAAGCAATTGTTTCAAATATTGAAAACGCTGTTGCGGAAAATACGGAGAAACCAGTTGTGAACAAATATGCTGATGCGAAAAGTAAAATCGACATGAAAGAAGATTATTACATCGTACAAAAAGGAGATTCTATCTTTTCAATCACAAGAAAATTTCCAAATTTAACGGCTGACGATTTAAAAAAGAAAAACGATTTAAAAACAGATAATATTCAACCAGGAATGAAATTGAAAATTCAGGGTTAATCTTAAAATAAAAAGTTCTTAAAAACCACAATGTTTAGATAAATATTGTGGTTTTTTGTTTTAATTTAGCCTCATTAAAAAATTCCACTTGAAAAAAATAATTTTGTTGCTTTTCGCCTTCTGCTTGCTTTCTTGCTTTGATAATGAACAAGAAAAGAAAGATCTTGTGGCAAAAAACCAATATTTGAATCAGAATACGGTTACAGTTTTAATTCCGATTTCACTTTGGAATGGAAAAGTGGGTGAAAAAATTAGAGAAAAATTTGCCTCGCCAATTATAGGTTTACACGATCATGAAGCGGTTTTCACTTTGTTACCAATTCATACCAATTATTTCACTTCAGAAGCCAAAGCTTCTAGAAATATTTTAATTATTTCTTCAAGTTTTAAATCGGAAACCAAACATGTTATAAATAAATATGGTAAAAATCAGAATATTTTTACCATTCAGGGAAAAAACGAAGAGATTTTATTGAATCAACTTCAAAAGTCTTCAAAGGAAATTATGAACACGTTTTATAATTCAGAACTTAATTTGGTGTTAGCGAAAAATAAAATCAACACCAAGTTACAAAATCAGATTAAAAAACAGTTTTCGATAAACATTCAAATTCCAACAGAATATCAAAAAGGTTTACAGGGCGAAAACTTTTTGTGGTTGCGAAAAGAAGTCGGTTC
>JAULXA010000025.1:0-7000 GCA_032118875.1 Flavobacterium sp. | reverse complement strand
AGATGAAATGGTGGAAGTTGGGTGCGAATTCTGTTTTATGGAAGTTTCTTCACACGGAATTCACCAAAAACGTACCGAATCTTTGCATTTTGAAGGTGGAGTTTTCACTAATTTATCTCACGATCATTTAGATTATCACGATACGTTTGCAGAATATAGGGATGTAAAAAAATCGTTTTTCGATAATTTACCAAAATCAGCTTTCGCTATTACAAATGTTGATGATAAAAATGGAGTAGTGATGCTTCAAAATACAGTTGCCAGAAAAAGAACGTATGCCTTAAAAACGTATGCCGATTTTAAAGCACAAGTTTTAGAAAATCAATTATCAGGTTTAGTTTTAAAAATTAATAATGATGAGGTTTGGACGAAACTAATTGGTTCCTTTAACGCTTATAATTTATTAGCGATTTATGGTGTTGCGTTAGAATTAGGAATCGAAAGCAATGAAGCCTTACGCTTATTATCAGAATTAGAAAGTGTTTCTGGACGTTTTCAATTTATCATTTCTGAATCTAAAATTACAGCAATTGTAGATTATGCACACACGCCAGATGCTTTAGAAAATGTATTAAAAACCATCGAAGACATTCGTACCAAAAACGAACAATTAATAACAATTGTTGGTTGCGGTGGCGATAGAGATAAAACAAAAAGACCAATTATGGCCAACATCGCCGCATCATTAAGCGACAAAGCTATTTTTACAGCAGACAATCCAAGAACTGAAAATCCTCAAACGATTATCGAAGAAATGGAAGCTGGAGTGGAAGGTCAGAATTTTAAAAAAACAATATCAATTCTTGATAGAAAACAAGCCATAAAAACAGCATGTCAAATGGCAAATCCAGGCGATATTATTTTAATTGCTGGAAAAGGCCACGAAACCTATCAAGAAATAAACGGGGTGCGTCACGATTTTGATGACATGCAAATCGTAAAAGAATTATTAAAACAATTAGATAAATAATAAACATATAATAAAGCCAGAAGTTTTTAGTCTCAAACCCTTTTAAACTTCCAACTTTTAAACTCTTAAACTTTTTAAAAATGCTATACTACATCTTTAAATACTTAGACGAAGCGTACAATTTGCCAGGAGCAGGTTTGTTTCAATATATTACTTTCCGATCAGGAATGGCTGTGATTTTGTCTTTGCTAATTTCTACCATTTACGGGAAAAGAATTATTGCCTATTTAAGAAACAAACAAGTTGGTGAAACCGTTCGTGAGCTTGGTTTAGATGGTCAAGTGCAAAAAGCAGGAACGCCAACAATGGGTGGATTAATTATTATTTTGGCAACGCTAGTTCCAGTTTTATTATTGGCGAAGTTGGATAATATTTACATCATTTTGCTTTTGGTAACTACGGTTTGGATGGGAAGTATTGGTTTCTTAGACGATTATATCAAAATTTTCAAAAAAGATAAAGATGGTTTAAAAGGTAAATTTAAAGTTATCGGACAAATTGGTTTAGGAATTATCGTTGGGGCAACATTATATTTCAGTCCAAGTGTAACAATAAAAGAAGATGTGGTTTTAAAGAAACAAGGAATTGAAACCGTAATAAAATCGACTTCTCCAGAAGTGAAATCAATGGAAACAACCATTCCATTTGTAAAAAATAATACGTTTGATTATGCAGAAGTATTATCTTTTATGGGTGATGATTATCAAAATTGGGCTTGGTTGATTTTTATTCCAGTCGTGATTTTTATCATAACAGCTGTTTCAAATGGTGCGAATTTAACTGACGGAATTGATGGTTTAGCTGCGGGAACTTCTGCCATTTCGGTATTGGTTTTAGGGATTTTTACTTTCGTTTCGGGTAACATTATTTTTTCTAATTATTTGAATATTATGTACATCCCAAATTCGGGAGAAATGACCATTTACATTGCTGCTTTTGTTGGAGCATTAATCGGTTTCTTGTGGTACAATACGTATCCAGCGACAGTTTTTATGGGCGATACAGGAAGTTTAACCATTGGTGGAATTATTGCAGTAATCGCAATTGCAGTTCGTAAAGAATTAATGATTCCGGTTTTATGTGGAATTTTCTTAGCGGAAAACTTTTCAGTGGTTTTACAAGTAGCTTATTTTAAATATACGAAAAAGAAATTCGGCGAAGGACGTCGTATTTTCTTAATGTCGCCATTACATCATCATTACCAGAAAAAAGGATATCACGAAAGTAAAATCGTAACCCGTTTCTGGATTGTAGCTATCATATTGGCAATTTTCTCATTAGTTTCTTTAAAATTAAGATAGTATGAGATTGGTAATATTAGGAGGTGGAGAAAGTGGTGTAGGAACCGCGATTCTTGGAAAGAAAAAAGGATACGATGTTTTTGTGTCCGATTTCGGAAAGATTAAAGAAAATTATAAAGAAGTTCTTAATATCAATAAAATAGCTTTTGAAGATCAAAAACATACAGAAGAATTAATTCTGAATGCGGATGTGGTAATGAAAAGTCCAGGAATTCCAGAGAAATCGCCAATTGTAAAAAAGTTGTTAGAAATGAAGATTCCAGTGATTTCAGAAATTGAATTTGCAGCACCTTTTACAACAGCTACAACAATTGGAATTACTGGAAGTAATGGAAAAACAACCACAGCTTTGTTAACGTATCATTTACTAAAACAAGGTGGTTTAAATGTTGGTTTAGCAGGAAATATAGGTAAAAGTTTCGCTTGGCAAGTTGCCGAAAACAAACACGATTGTTATGTCTTAGAATTGAGTAGTTTTCAATTAGACGGCATCATAAATTACAAGCCAGATATTGCTGTTTTATTAAATATTAGCCCTGATCATTTAGATAGATACAATTACGATTATAATTTATATATCGATTCTAAGTTCAGAATAACAATGAATCAAAATGAAGATGATTATCTTATTTATGATGAAGACGACGAAGCCATTTCAAATTGGTTAGCCAACAATAAAATTAAAGCAAACAAACTGCCTTTTTCAATTACGAAAAAAATAGACGAAGGCGGAAGTATTACAGAAAACAACGAAATCAATATCAACCTAAACGACGAAAATTTTATTATGCCAATCAACAAACTTGCTTTAGAAGGAAAACATAATGTTAAAAACACTATGGCTGCCACAACAGTTGCACAATTAATGAACATTAGAAAAGCAACTATCAGAGAAAGCTTATCTAATTTTCAAGGTGCGGAGCATAGATTAGAAAAAGTATTGAAAATTAATAACGTTCAGTATATCAACGATTCAAAAGCAACAAATGTAAATGCTACGTTTTTTGCTTTAGATAGTATGAATACGCCAACGGTTTGGATTGTTGGAGGTGTGGATAAAGGAAATGATTACGATGAATTAATGGCATTGGTTCGTGAAAAAGTTAAAGGAATTATTTGTTTAGGTGTTGATAATAAAAAATTGGCGGATAAATTTGAAGGTTTAGTTGAAATGTTTGTAGAAACAACTTCTATGTCTGAAGCAGTAAAAATTGCCAATAAAATGGCTGAAAGAGGAGATACAGTTTTACTTTCTCCAGCTTGCGCTAGTTTCGATTTATTTGAAAATTATGAAGACAGAGGAAAACAATTCAAACAAGCCGTACAAAATTTATAACAAAACAAGAATTAGTTAAGACTCCAGCAGAGTCACATATTTAAAAGATGAACAAATTAAAGTATCTTAAAGGAGACAAAACCATATGGGCGGTAATTTTTTTACTAGCCATGGCGTCTTTCTTACCTGTGTATAGCGCCAGTACAAACTTGGTGCATACTGTCGGTACAGGAACTACTTTTGGTATTTTAATTAAACATTTTGTGCATCTTTCTATCGGAATGTTTATTGTGTATATTGTACATAAATTGCATTTCGAAAGATTTAAAAAATATTCCATTTTCGCTATTTGGATAATCGTTCCAGCCTTGCTTTTCACCTTAATGCAAGGAAAAACAATTGGAGGCGCGAACGCGAGTCGTTGGTTAACCATTCCGTTTATTAATTTGTCGTTTCAGCCGTCAACATTAGCGTTTACAGTTTTAATGGTTTATGTGGCGAGAACTCTAACCAAAATTAAAGAAACAGAATATAATTTTCAAGATTCAGTTGTTCAAATTTGGTTACCAGTTGGCGCAGTATTAATATTTATTTTGCCTTCCAATTTTTCAACGGCAGCCTTAATGTTTGCTATGGTTTGCATGTTGTTATACATCGGACAGTATCCGTTAAAATATTTAGCGATAGTATTGGCAAGTGGAATTGCAGTTTTGGCTTTATTCTTTTTATTAGCGAAAGCTTTTCCAGATAAAAAAGCATTTAGTCGTGTTAATACTTGGGTAAGCCGAATTGAAAATTTCACAACAGATAAACCTGACGAAGATAAATACCAAATTGAAAACGCAAAAATTGCCATTGCAGTTGGTAAAATAAATGGAGTTGGACCAGGAAAAAGCATTCAGAAAAACTTTTTACCGCAATCTTCTTCCGATTTTATTTTCGCTATTATAATTGAAGAATACGGATTAATTGGTGGTTATCTTTTAGTGTTTTTTTACATGTTATTGTTTTTTAGATTTCTTATTAGAGCGAACAAAACAACTAATATGTTTGGAAAATTACTCATTATCGGACTCGGTTTCCCGATTATTATTCAAGCGTTAATTAATATGGGTGTTGCCGTAGAATTATTGCCAGTAACTGGTCAGCCATTGCCGTTAATTAGTAGTGGAGGAACTTCGGTTTGGATGACGTGTTTGTCGTTAGGGATTATTTTAAGTGTAACGAAAAGAGAAGATGAAATTGCGGCGGATTTAAAAGATTTCCAAGATAGAGAAGCAGCTTTACAACGAATTATTGATAGAGAAGTTTCTGTAATGAATACTGAAAGTACTTCTGAATCAATTTCGGAAGAAGAACAAAAAGTAAATAATATGAAATACTCTATTCGCGAATCTTTAAAACAAGAAAACGAATTGGATAGCCAAGGTGATAGTTTAGTAAATGGGCAAAACCCAATGAATGCGGTTTTAAATAAAAAGTAATGGGAAAACGATTTATCATTAGCGGAGGTGGAACTGGTGGACATATTTATCCAGCCATTGCAATTGCAAACGAATTAAAAGCGCAATTTCCTGACGCCGAATTTTTATTTGTAGGTGCAAAAGATAAGATGGAAATGCAAAAAGTGCCTCAAGCAGGTTATAAAATTGAAGGATTATGGATTTCTGGTTTACACCGAAAAGTAACGCTTCAAAATGCAATGTTTCCATTAAAATTGGCTTACAGTATGTATAAATCGTACACCATTTTACGAAGATTTAAGCCAGATGTAGTTATCGGAACTGGAGGTTTTGCAAGTGGAGCTGTGCTTAAAGTAGCAGCGATTTTAAATATTCCAACAGTTATTCAAGAACAAAATTCATTTCCAGGTATTACCAATAAATTATTGGCTAAAAAAGCGAATGTGATTTGTGTGGCTTATGAAAATTTAGAGCGATTTTTCCCGAAAAACAAAATACGTTTTACAGGAAATCCAGTTCGTCAAGATTTAATTGATGTAACAAGTAAAAAGAAGGAGGCGATTTCGCACTTTCAGTTAGATGCTAATAAAAAAACACTTTTAATTTTAGGTGGAAGTTTAGGAGCAAGAAGATTAAATCAATTAATAGAAAAAAATTTAGATTTCTTAACCGGTTTAGGTTTTCAAATTATTTGGCAATGTGGTAAATATTATTTAATTGATTATGCTAAACACAACGAAAAGGAAGATGTTCAAGTTACGGCATTTATTGATAGAATGGATTTGGTTTATGCCGCTGCAGACATTGTAATTTCACGTTCAGGAGCTTCTTCTGTTTCCGAATTATGTATTGTAGGAAAGCCAGTAATTTTCATTCCGTCGCCAAATGTTTCTGAAGATCATCAAACCAAAAATGCCAAGGCAATTGTTGATAAAGGTGGTGCAGTTATGATTAATGAATCGGACTTAGAATCAGAATTTAATATTGTCTTTGAAGCCTTAGCAAAAGACAAAGGAAAGCAAGAAAGCTTAACGGAAAATATCAAAAAGTTAGCCTTACCCAACGCAACAAAAGATATTGTAAAAGAAATAAAAAAGTTACTTTAATTGTTTATGGTTTCAAGTTTCAAGTTGGATAACCTGAAACAAAAATAACTTTAAACTTTAAACAAAAAACAAAATGAATCTAAATCAAATACATAACGTCTATTTTATTGGTATCGGAGGAATCGGGATGAGTGCTTTGGCGCGTTATTTTCAATTCATTGGAAAAAACGTGGCGGGTTACGATAAAACTCAAACACAATTAACTGCCGAATTACAAGAAAATGGTATAAAAATTCATTTTGAAGACAACATAAATTTAATTGACGATAGTTTCAAAAATACGGAGAATACGTTAGTAGTTATTACGCCTGCCGTTCCAAAAAATCATTCGGAATGGAATTACTTTTTAGAAAAAGGTTTCACGGTTAAAAAACGTGCTGAAGTATTAGGAATCATCACAAAAGATACGTTTTGTTTTGCTGTTGCAGGAACGCATGGAAAAACCACAACGTCAAGTATTTTAGGCCATGTTTTATATGAAAGTGGCGTAGATGTTACCGCTTTTTTAGGCGGAATTGTAGAAGGATATAATACGAATTTAATCGGTTCTGGGAAAACAGTTACTGTGGTTGAAGCAGACGAATTTGATCGTTCGTTTTTGCATTTACATCCCAATTTATCTTGTGTAACATCTATGGATGCGGATCATTTAGATATTTATGGTGATGTAGCCGCAATTGAGGAATCTTTTAGAGAATTTGCACATAAAGTACCCGCTGAAAATTTATTTATCATTAAAGGTTTGCCTTTAGAAGGAAATACCATTGCTGTAAATGTTGGTGCCGATTATGTAGCTCAAAATATTAGAATTGAAAATGGTTTTTATGTTTTTGATGTAAAAACGGCAACGGAATTAATCGAAAATATAAAATTCGGATTACCAG
>JAULXA010000024.1:0-16531 GCA_032118875.1 Flavobacterium sp. | reverse complement strand
ATTTGGTGTCAGAAATAACCACTTCTTGAATTGTTTTTGTAGAATCTTGCTCTTGAGCCATAGCAAAAGAGGATACCAACGTAAAAAACGCTGATAGTTTAATGAAATTTGTTTTCATTTTTAAATTTTAAATTTTCTAAAATGGGAGAAAAGCATAGAATTACCCATACCCAAACCTTTTTTCCCGAAAGTTTGATACTCATGAATGTGGCAGGTCTCCTGGCTTGCATATTATTGTATTCCTTCCCATTCCTTATTTGAAACAGTGGATTTGCAGATAACAATAACTTTTTACAGCATACAGTTGCGGGTACAGCTCAGGTATTACACCTGATTCCCTTTTAATGAATTTCTAAGTTATAGAAGTTCAACCATAATTCGGGTGCAAAAGTAATTTATTAAAAATTAAAATCAAACTTTATAAATATCTTTTACTTTTGTAAAAAATTTCTTTATGTCTAAAATAACAAAATACCTTTTTTTAATTACCTTTTCTATTTTAACTTTTAGTTGTAAAAAATCTGAAAACAATTCTAATTTAAAAGTTGGAAACGAAATTAAACACGCTAAAGGATTATCCATCATCACAAAAGAAAACTATTCGATTGTGGAAGTAAGTACGCCTTGGCCAAATTCAAAAAAGAAATATTCGTATATTTTAAAGAAGAAAAACGCTGTCATTCCTGCTGAATATAAAAATCTTACACAGATACAAGTCCCAATAAAAAACATTGTTTTAACTTCTACTACACATATTCCATCCTTAGAAATGTTAGGTGAAGAAACAAAATTGGTTGGTTTTCCAAATTTAAATTATATTTCTTCAGAAAAAGTTAGAGCTTTAATTGATGCTGGAAAAGTAAAAGAATTAGGAAGCAATCAAACTTTAAACACAGAAGTTTTGATTGATTTACAACCTGAACTTATTATGGGTTATGGCTTAGACAATAGCAATCCAACTTTAGATAATTTAGAAAAAAATGGTTTAAAAGTCATTCTAAATGGCGATTGGAATGAACAATCTCCATTAGGAAAAGTAGAATGGATTAAACTTTTTGGTGTGCTTTTTGGCAAAGAAAAACAAGCGAATGACATTTTCAACAACATTGAAAAAACATATAACGAAACGTTGAAATTGGTTGAAAAAACAACAAAAAAACCTACTGTTTTTAGTGGTTCTTTGTTTGAAGACAAATGGTATTTACCACAAGGTGAAAGTTGGGGAGCAAAATTTATTGCCAATGCTAACGGAAACTATTTATGGTCGGAAACCAAAGGAACTGGAAGTTTAAATTTATCCTTCGAAAAAGTATATATTAAAGCAAAAGATGCCGATATTTGGTTTATGGATCAATACGAAAGTTTAACTGAAATTGCAGACGCCAATCCGCATTATGCACAATTCAAAGCATTCAAAACCAAAAACATATATTCATTTGGAATGAAAAAAGGAAAAACTGGTGGCGTTATTTATTACGAATTGGCGCCTAACCGTCCGGATTTGGTTTTGAAAGATTTAGTAAAAATATTTCATCCCGAATTATTACCTAATTACGAACTATATTTCTTTGAAAAACTTAAATAAAATTGAAACAAAACGCACAACATAAAATCCTTTTTTCTGTTTTACTATTTGGTTTAGTACTCACTTTTCTGTTAAACATTAGTTTCGGACAAGTGGCAATTCCTATAAAAGAAGTCGCAAAATCGGTATTTGGATTTGGAAATGTAAAAGAAACTTGGGAATATATCATTATCAATTTTCGTTTACCAAAAGCAATTACAGCTGCTTTGGTGGGTATTGGCTTGTCAATTTCAGGTTTGTTAATGCAAACTTTATTCCGAAATCCGTTAGCAGGACCTTATGTTTTAGGTTTGAGTTCGGGTTCGAGTTTAGGCGTAGCTTTTGTGATTATGGGCGCTTCTATTTTACCCACATTTTTGGCTGAAATATTCTTATCAAGTTTCGGGATTTTATTAGCTTCAATTTTAGGAAGTTTATTAGTGCTCTCGTTAGTTTTTATAGTTTCCAAAAAATTAAAAGATACGATGTCAATTTTAATTGTCGGATTGATGTTTAGTAGCTTCACTGGTGCAATTGTTAGTGTTTTAACTTATTTTAGTACCGCAGAACAATTACAAAAATTCACATTTTGGTCGATGGGAAATTTAGGAAATTTAAGTTGGATGCAAATCTCCATTTTGAGTATTTCGGTATTTTTTGGTGTGTTCTTGAGTTTGTTTTCGATTAAAAGTTTAGATGCTTTTCTACTTGGTGAAAACTATGCAAAAAGTTTAGGCATCAACATCAAAAAACAACGCAATTTAATTTTCATTGCTACCGGAATTTTAGCTGGAAGTATCACCGCATTTGTAGGTCCAATTGCCTTTGTTGGTTTAGCAGTTCCACATATTTCAAAATTAGTTTTTCAAACGAGCAATCATAAAACTTTATTTTTCGCTACTATTTTATTAGGTGCCGTAATTATGCTACTTTGTGATACGGTTTCACAATTACCAGGATTAGATTTTACCTTGCCAATTAATGCGATTACGTCTATTTTAGGCGCGCCAGTGGTGATTTGGTTATTGGTGAGAAAACGAGGATTTAGTTAATTTAGCTGAAAAACTATGTGCCTAAGTATTTAAAAAAATAACGAATTTTGAATTTTTAATAATGAACCAAACCATACTACAAACCAAAAACCTTTCCATTGGTTATACTTCCAAAAAAGAAGTAACAACCATTGCGACAGACATCACTATTTCTTTAAATAAAGGAAAATTGATTACATTAATTGGTGGAAATGGTATTGGAAAATCAACTTTATTACGAACACTTACAGCGATTCAAAAACCTATTTCTGGTGATGTATTTCTGAATGAAAAAGATATTTTTACACTTGAGAATTCTGATTTAGCACAACAACAAAGTTTAGTTTTAACCGATAAATTACCAAGTAGCAATTTAACCGTTTGGGAATTAATTGCTTTAGGGAGACAACCATATACCAATTGGATTGGCACTTTATCTGAAGAAGATTATAGTAAAATTACAACAGCGATTCAACTTACCAATATTGAACATTTAACAGAAAAAAAACATCACGAAATTTCAGACGGACAATTGCAAAAAGTTTTAATTGCCAGAGCTTTAGCACAAGATACCGATTTAATTATTTTGGATGAACCGACAACTCATTTAGATTTATTTCATAAAGTGGCGGTTTTTAAATTATTACAAAAACTGACTCATGAAACAGGAATATGCATCTTATTTTCTACTCATGATATTGATTTGGCGATTCAATTAAGTGATGAAATGATTGTGATGACTGAAGATTTTTGTGTGCAAGACCAACCTTGCAATTTAATAAAAAAAGGTGTTTTTGATACGTTGTTTAAAGACGAACATATCGTTTTTGATAAAACTTACGGTAAGTTTATTGTGAGATAGAATCAAAATCTTGCTTAAAAATCTCTTTAACCTCGCCCGCTTTTAAATCACCCAATTCAATATTTCCAACTCTAATTCTTATTAATCGTAAAGTAGGAAAACCAACTGCTGAAGTCATTTTTCGTACTTGACGAAATTTCCCTTCAGTTAAAGTTATCGAAACCCAACTTGTTGGTCCGTGGCGTTCGTCTCGAATTCTTCTTCCTTCGCCAATGTGTGATGGAACTGGAATTAACTTCGATTCACATTTTTTAGTGATGTATTTTTTACCATGAAAACCAATTTCCACACCATTTTTTAGTTGTTCAACCGCTTCAGAAGTAATAATTCCATCAACTTGCGCATAATATTCTTTTTCTACTTTTTTGCTTCGAACCAATTCACTCATCATGCCGTCAGTTGTCAACAATAACAAGCCTTCCGAATCTTCATCTAAACGGCCAATTGCCATAGTTCCTTCCGGAAAATCGTATAATTCACCAAGTTTTCGCTTATTACGTTTTAGTTCGTAAATAAACTGAGAGATAAATCCGTGTGGCTTGTGTAAAATAAAATGTTGATGAGACTCCATTTTGCAAAAATAGTTTTAAAAAAATATTTTGTTTAATTTTTATTCTTTATTTTTACTTTTTATAAAATTATATCCCAAAAATGAACACATCTATTATCTTAGTATTCGCCATTTTAGTTTCGTTAGCCATTGGTTTCTATATTGGAAAACTGCTTTCAAAAACCCAATCTAATGCTGAAAAAAGCAATTTAGACGGACAATTAACTTCTCAAAACAATCAACTTTCCGAATTAAAAATTTCGTTTCAGAATTTACAAATCGAGAAGCAAAAAGTACAAACTGAAAAAGAAGAATTTGCCATTTTGTTAGCGAAAAAGGAAAATGATTTCGATAATTTATTGGATCGTACCAAAGAACAAAAAGAAGAAATCAATCAGTTACAAGAGAAATTTAGCAAAGAATTTGAAAACTTGGCGAATAAAATTCTAGAAGAAAAAACACAGAAATTTACCGAACAAAATAAAGAAAACTTAAAAAATATTTTATCGCCTTTACAAGATAAAATTCTTCATTTTGAGAAAAAAGTAGAAGACACACATAAAGAAAGTATTGATTATCATGCTGCTTTACGTCAACAAATACTAGGCTTACGCGAAATGAATGCGCAAATGAGTAAGGAAACCATCAACCTAACTAAAGCTTTAAAAGGCGATAGTAAAATGCAAGGAAATTGGGGCGAATTGGTTTTAGAACGCGTTTTAGAAAAATCAGGATTAGAAAAAGGTCGCGAATACGAAGTGCAGCAATCATTTACTAACGAAGAAGGAACTAGAATTTTACCCGATGTGATTATCAATTTACCTGATGGAAAAAAGATGATTGTAGATAGTAAAGTTTCGTTAACGGCTTATGAAAGATATGTAAATGAAGAAGACGATGTGCAACAAAACATCTACTTAAAAGAGCATGTAAATTCTGTAAAACGACACGTTGAACAATTGAGTGACAAACGTTATCAAGATATTTATCACATGGAAAGTCCGGATTTTGTCTTGTTATTTATTCCAATTGAACCAGCGTTTGCCTTGGCATTACAAGAAGATTTAAATTTATACAACAAGGCATTTGAGAAAAATATTGTGATTGTTACACCTTCTACTCTTTTAGCTACGTTACGTACGATTGATAGCATGTGGACCAATCAAAAACAGCAAGAAAATGCGATAGAAATTGCGCGTCAAGCTGGAGCATTATATGATAAATTTGAAGGTTTTGTTTCCGATTTAATTAAGATTGGTAAGAAAATGGACGAAGCCAAAGTGGAATATTCTTCAGCCATGAATAAGTTGACTGAAGGAAAAGGAAATCTAGTAACAAGTGCTGAAAAATTAAAGAAAATGGGCGCTAAAGCAAAAAAAGCGTTACCAGAAGCCATTTTAAAAAGAGCAGAAAACAACGAAGAATTACTAACCGAATCTGATAACTAACTCAGATTAAAAACCGAACAATATGACTATAATACGAAAGATTTTAGTGTATGGAATATTAGCTATAGTATTAGCTGTTTCTGCCTACATCGCAGCCTTATATTTTGCTACTTTTAGCGAGGGAATTAGAACTGGCGAATTAATTAAATTTAGTCATAAAGGTTATATTTTTAAAACTTGGGAAGGTGAATTAAGTCAAGGACTTTCAGGTTCACAAAAATTTGCTTTTTCTGTCATGGACAATCAACCAGAAGTGATCGAACAAATGAAACTGAATCAAGGAAAATTTGTAAAAATTGAATATATCGAACGCTACGGAACCTTTTCTTGGTGGGGCGAAACCAATTATTACATCACCAAAGTTACTCCAGAAAAATCACCTTATTTTAATGTCAAATAATGAATAAAACCAATACTGTTTCCGCCTCAAAAATCACATTATCGGAATTAATGTTGCCTTCTCATAGCAATTTTAGTGGAAAAATTCACGGTGGCTATTTGTTGAGTTTGATGGATCAAATTGCCTTTGCCTGTGCTTCAAAATATTGTGGAAGTTATTGTGTAACCGCTTCAGTTGATACGGTAAATTTTTTAAATCCCGTTGAAATTGGCGAATTAGTTACCTTAAAAGCTTGCGTAAATTATGTTGGAAATAGCTCTATGGTAGTTGGAATTCGAGTGACTTCACAAAACATTCAAACAGGAAAAGTGAAACATACCAATTCTAGTTATTTTACGATGGTAGCCAAAAATGATAAAGGCGAAAATGTTCAAGTTCCAAAATTAATATTATCCAATTTGGAAGAAGTGCGTCGTTTTTATGAAAGCATCAATCGAATTGCTGCCAAAAAAGAATATCTTCAAGAAGAAATAACTTTAGATTTTTCTTCTCCCGAAGCGTTAGATAATTTAAAAAAATATAATATTATACTGAATTTAAAATAATGAGAAACAACACAATCAAAACTTTATTTGTCGCAATATTACTTGCTTTTTCTATAAATATCTATTCTCAAACAGAAACAAAAACTGACACTACAAAGGTTTCTTTTGTTGCTTATTGGTCTAAAGGTGACAGTTATAAATTTAAAATGGTAAAGTCTATTGAAAAATTTAAAAATGAAAAATCAGTAAGAAATGATTCCATTGTTTATGATGCTTTTTTTAAAGTATTAGATTCAACCGCTACATCTTATAAAATAAGTTGGAAATACAAGTGTGATATTTTATATTCATTAAATATTCCAGAAAAAATAAAAAATAAAAACAGATCAATTGCAGACATTGAAGTCATTTACACAACTGATGAAACTGGATCGGGTGTTAGCATTGAAAACTGGAAAATCATTTCTGATATTTACACAAAAATAATTAACGATGTAAAAAAAGATTTAAATCCGGAAGAAGACAAAATTTATAGTGGTATTTTAAATCCAATGATAAATGCGCTATCAAAAAAAGAAGGTATTGAGGAATACTGTGCTAAAGAATTACAGTTATTTCATTATCCTTTTGGAGTAGAATTTGACCCTGAAGAAGAATTAACCTATGATCAAGTTATTCCAAGTCCCTTTTCAAAAGAAGGTTTAAAGGCTAAATCTAAACTGTATTTTACAGAACATAATTTCAAAGATTCACATTGTACTTTTTATTCAGAATTAAATGTAGATCCTGAAGATTCTAAAAAATTGGTTACAACTTTATTGAAAAATATGGGAGTAAAAGATAAGGATTTAAAAGCAGATATTAAAAAATCGAAGTACGAAATAAATGACATTAATGGTTTTGACTATATTTATAATCCTGGTGTTCCAATGTATATATTTAACAAAAGAACAGTTGTTATGGACTTAAAAGAACAAAATGAATCTAGAATAGATACTATAGAAATTGAATTTATTGAATAAATTATTACAAGGTAGTTGTTTTCAACAATTTTTAAATAAAAAACTAAATGCGTAAAAATCTACTGACCTTTTAATAGAAAAGACATTAAAATTTATCTGAATCTAACTTCTGATTATTAAACCATTTCTAAATTAGAAAATAGCACTATTTCTTTTGTATACATTATAGATGTTAGTGAAAAACAATTAAAACAATAGCTTCCAATTTTACAAAAATTGATGTTTCGAATTTAAGTGAAGGGCTTTATATTCTAAGTATAGAAACTAAAGATGGTAAAAAGTTTGCTGAAAACTTCATCAAAAAATAATACAAATAATATTATAGAAAAAGGCTATCTAAATTTAGGTAGCCTTTTTTTTTTATAAATTCACATTCACAAATTTGTTTAAATAATCTAAATGCAATATAGTTCTGGTATTCGATTCATTTTTATCATACATGGGTAAAAACTTCGCTCCATAAACAATTTCACTAAACGTATAAGAAGTCCGTTTCACCACTGTTGCGCTATACATATCATCAAAAGCTTTTACATAAACTAATACTTCTCCAATTGTACGTTGATAATCTGTGGCATTTAAATTATACAAAGGGCTTTCCTCATCAATTGGATGCACTAATGTCCAACTTAAAGTTAACGAATTAATCCTTGTCATTTCTAGAGGTAAACTATAAAATTTATTGAGAGAAACTCCGTTTTCATCCACCATAATCCCAACAGTAATAGACGCTTCTGCTTCAGACAAATTTGTGTTTTTATGTGGAGCCATTCTTAACATTAACCCTTTACCATCTTTATAAGGAGCAATTAAAGCGTTATCTGAAAATTGAATATGTGCATTTGGTTTACTAAATCTTCCATAGAATAATCCTGTTGCAATAGCAAAACTCAACAATCCCGATAAAGCTTCTACAGCTGCTACAAAACTTGCTGCAAAACCAGAAGGACTAATATGACCATATCCAACTGTAGTAAATGTTTGAATACTAAAGAAAAAAGCTTCTCCAAACTTATCCATTCTTGTGATTGAATCTACTCCACGTAAATTTTCAACACCAATCATCATATAAATAGAAGCGAAAAATATATTTACAATAAAATAGAAAAGTATGATGATGAAAAAGAATTTCCATCTCGGAATTTTTAGCATAATATGATACCAACTGATGCTATCTAAAAACCCGATACCTACTTTTTGAATGTTGGCATTTCCGTTTTTATTTATAAATCGGCCACCATAATTTTGAGAATTGGTTCCAAATCCCGTATTATTTTCTGCTTTTGCTTTTTTATTTATTTTCTTAAGTAGTGCCATATATTAAAAAAGTCCCAAAATTATGGGACTTTGTAAAATTACTATTTTTTTTAATAATTATTCGATAATTACTTTTTTCCAAGATTTTTCTGTTTCGTTTTTAAGTTCTAATAAGTAAACTCCAACGGGAAGTCCTGTAATAGTAAACTCAACGTTTTCAGATGTATCATCTACTTTAAAAGTTTTAATAAAAACACCATTAATATTATAAACATCAACAGAATTTAAATATGTTTTAGTGGCAATCGTAAAATTGCCAGTACTTGGATTCGGATATAAGGTAGCTGTTTTTAAAGAAAAATCTTCAACTCCAAGGATGTTCAAAGGCGTATCTAAAAATTTTGATTTATTCACTCCGTGATAAGCGATTGTAAAATCATTTGGAATATCACCATGAGCAGCTGCAACATCTATATTTGTATTTGCATAATTAATAGTATAATCATTTGCGTCACCGGTATTAAAGGGTCTTGTTGCTGTAATTGTTCTTGTTAGACCAACAACATCATTTGAAACTAATGTCCAATTTTGTGTAGCATCAGCAGTTAGAGTTCCACCATTTCCATCTGTTAACCCTGTCCCATTATAATAAACTCCATCAACACCTGCAGACATTGCCGTTGGAAAACTTCCCAACTTAAAACCAAACCATCGGTCTGACGGACCAGAAATAACTAAGGTAGCTAGTGAAGTACCATTATTTAAATTTAATTCAGCCGATAAACCAGCTACAAAATTTAGTTGACCTGTAGTTTTCTGTTGTGCATTTAAAAAAGCTGTAGCAAAAACAAATATTAAAGTAATTTTATTTTTCATAAATTTTAATTTTTTAAGAGTTGAATAATTGATTCATTATTAGTGTTTACTGCATATTCAAAAGCCGTTTTACCTTCCATATCTTTCAATAGTTTATTGGCATTATGTTTTAATAATAAAGTAATAATTTCAATGTTTTTAAATTGAGTTGCCAACATCAAAGCTGTTACACCCGTTTTACTTGTAGCATCTAAATTAGCCTTTTTATCAATTAATAATTGAATCAACTCGCTATTGTTTCGCATTACAGCAGCCATTAAAGCTGTACCTTCTGGTGATTGATAATTGATATCTTTAACAATAGTAATTAAATATTTTGCTACTTCAAAATTTCCACGATACGTTGCTAAAATTAATGGTGAAAAGCCATAATTTTCAACTTCATTTACAGAATTTGCGTTTTTCTCAAAAAGCATTTTCATTTCTTCTATCGAACCATTTCTTGCCACACTAAAAACATCTTTTTGTGAGAAGGTTAAATTAACAATAAAAAAGCAAATGAAAATGAAACGCATGTTAAAAAACTCTAATTAAATTAAACCCAAAAGCAATTTGTCCATCACCCCAACTTCCTGTCGTATTTCCTAAAAAACCTGATTCATGCATAGCTTGAGAATTGGTAAAATGCATTTGAAAAACATGTCCACCAGTTTCTAAATCAAAACCAATTGATAGCGGGTTTTTAAAAACAGAATTATTTGCTCTGTTTAAATGTGCGGCATAATCCATATTAAAAGACCAACGGTTTGTCAGTTTATATCTTCCACCCAAACCTAATGCAAATTGACTATTATCTTGTGAATTGTTAGCCACATAATTTTCATGAAAATAAGTTGGCGCCATTTCTAAAGACAATTTATCGTTGAATTTTCTAGAGATAAGTATTTGATTGACATATGCTAATCTGTCTGAGAACTCTAATTTCGGCAAAAGATCTTTATCTAATTCCGAATTAATTGCTAAACTATTAAAACCTACAATTTCAAAAGGTGAACCTGTGTTTTTTTGACTAACTAATCTATATTTTACCGCAAATTCATACGCTTTTTGAAACCCAGAACGTGAAGCGTGAATGCTAATTCCTTTCGTTAATCCGTATACAAATTGTAATCGTGTATTGGCTTCATCTAAACCAAAAAAATCTTCAAAACCTTTGTCAAAATATCCAAATCTGTGTGAAACTACAAAATATAAATCTCCTTTTGAAGCCAATTTAGTAGATTCTAAGTTTACTATTTTTAACGATTTAAATGCAGATGTTATGGTTTCATTTGGAGCTGATACCGAATCTAATTCGTTTAACAAATCGTCTTGAGCTAACATCAAAAATGGACATATGCAAAATAAGAAAGTAATTTTTTTTATCATTTTATATTTATTTTATTTGAGCTTGATCTATTTTAATTTCCTCTAACAATGAATCGTAACCAATTAATCTTCCTTGAATAGAAACCTCTTCATTTAATTTAAGGATAGTCGTATTAGTCAATAGTACAAATACTTTTTCATCAATTACAACTGAATTAGTAACATCATCAATACTACTAATTTTTCCTTTTATTGTAATTGACTTATCTAAGTATTTTGCATTAGCTTTTGTTTCATCTGTCACAAATTCTTTTAAAATCTGATTTACAGTAACTGAAAAAGCAGCTTTCTCTGTTGCAATATCTCTATGCTCATGATATAAATATTTATATCCTAGGTACAAACCTAAGATCAACACTCCTAAACCTATTACTATTTTCTTCATAAGAATAACTCTTGTATATACAAACTTAACATTTTTTTTCGTAATATTGTATAAGATATTAATCTTTTTAACATGAAAGAAATGAAATATTTAATTTTTGCAACATTTTTATTTACAATAAGTTGCACAAACAATTCGGAGGATGATTTAACCAATCCGATTGTATTAGGTAACACTAAATATAGTCTAAATGTAAAACCAATTATTGATAACAATTGTATTTCTTGTCATGGAGCAACACCATCAAATGGCGCACCTATGTCATTGGTTACTTACGCTCAAGTAAAAGATGCTGTTCAAAATAGAGGTTTATTAGACAGGATATCTAGAACTCAAGGAGCACCTGGAATGATGCCATTTCTTGGAACAAGATTACCACAATCTACAATAGATTTGATTGTAGACTGGAATACTGATGGATTAATGGAATAATTATTGTTACACAAAATCTTATGAAAAAAATTGCAGTATTAGTTCTGGCAGTATTATGTAGTTTTACACCAATACAAGAAAAACAAATAACCAAAACGGGAACGATAACTTTTGAAGCATCTGTTCCTTCTTTTGAGGAAGTGAAAGGAAAAAATTCGGCAGTAACTTGTGTTTTAAATACTACAAACGGAGAAATTGCTGCTTTAGCTTTGATGAAAGGTTTTCGATTTAAAGTAGCATTAATGGAAGAACATTTTAATGAAAACTATATCGAAAGCTCAAAATTTCCTAAAGCAACTTTTAAAGGAAAGATTGAAGGTTTTGATGTTTCCAAATTATCCGAATCTTATAAAGAATTTAGTATTAAAGGAAAATTAGAACTTCACGGAAAAAGCAAAGACATCACTTCAATTGCAAAAATTAAAAAAATTGGAACAGATATTGAAGTCAAAACTAATTTCTCAGTTGATGTTTCCGATTTTGACATTGAAATACCAAGTGTAGTTGCTAAAAAAGTAGCAAAAAAAGTAACGGTTGCTTGTAACTTTTTATTAAAATAGCATACTAATTCTTAAAATTAAACCAAAAACAATGAAAAACTTAAAACAAATTGCCTTAGTGGCATTCGCAATTTTATCGACTCAATTTTATGCTCAATCTAAAACTGGGGCTGTAACTTATGAAATGACCATGCCAGATAATGAAGAAATGTCAGCAATGGGAACAAATACTATTAAAATTTCTTTTAATGAAAAATCATCAGCTACTCAGATGGATATGATGGGTGGAATGATTTCTATGAAAACTATTTCTTTAGACAAAAACAATCCTAAGGAAACGAGAATGTTAATGGACATGATGGGTAAAAAATATGAAGTAACTGGTGGTGCTGATGGATTTGGTAATGCTGATGTTGCTTCTTTAAAAGATGCAGAATCTGTTACTTATGACAAAAAAGACACTAAAGAAATTTTAGGTTATAAATGCTACAAAGCAGTAGTTAAAATGATTGGTGGAACTGTGAGTAATTTTTACATTACTGAAGCAATTGCAACACAATCAAAAGCAGATGACAAATTAAAATTAACAGGTTTCCCATTAGAAATTGAAGTTAATAGTGAGAAAGGTAAAATTAACATCGTAGCAACCGCTTTTGACAAAGCACCATCTGCTACTTGTTTTACAATTCCTGAAGGCTACAAAAAAGTAACTCAAGAAGAATTACAACAAGAATTAGGAGGCTTCTAAAAGTCTAATCTTTTATAAAATTAAAAATCCCAAGTTCGTTTGAATTTGGGATTTTTTTATTTCTACGTTTTTAATTTTTTCTTTCTCGCAGCTGGAAACAACACATTATTTAAGATTAAACGATAACCCGGTGAATTCGGATGTAAATCTAAAACTGTTGGTGCATCTCCTACTCTATGCTGATAATCTTCTGGATCGTGACCGCCATAATAAGTGAACATTCCTTTTCCTTTTTGTCCGTGAATATAACGAGCTTCGCCATTTATTTTACATTCGCCCATTAACAAAACGTTCGACTTAATTTTATCGGTAGCAAAAGCTGTCGTTTGTCCCATAAACCCTTTTACAATTTGTGTGTGATTTTGACATAACATGGTTGGAATTGGATCCCATTTAGCAGAAAAATCCATTAAAGTGAAATAATCCACTTCCATAGAAAAACTTCCCTTACCGTGTTCTTCGGTAGTATCAATATCGGAAAACTCATATTTCATAGGTTGTTTTTCCAAAATATAATCTTTGAAGGCAAATGTATTGGTATAATCTATTTTAGCTTGATAATTGGGTTCACTTGCATCACCATCAAACATGGGTTCACAAATATCAGTACTTTCAGCAGAAAGCGCAATATCAAAACTATCTGTTGCAGAACACATGGCAAACATAAATCCGCCACCAATTACATAATCTCTAATTTTTGTAGCAACAGCTCGTTTTTCCTCAGACACTTTATTATAACCTAACTTTTTAGCTAAAGCTTCAGCTTCTAGTTTTTGTTGAATGTACCAAGGTGCATTTCTATAATTTCCGAAAAACTTACCATATTGTCCTGTAAAATCTTCATGATGTAAATGCAGCCATTCGTACAAAACCAATTGGTCAGAAAGTACTTCTTCATCATAAATTTCGGTATAAGGAATTTCAGCGTAGGTTAAGACCATAGTTACGGCATCATCCCAAGGTTGTTTCCCTTTTGGAGTATATACCGCTATTTTTGGAGCTTTTTCTAAAACAACTGTCTCCATATTTTGAGACGGACTACTTATTTCTTCTAAAATTGCAGCTGTTGCGCCATCAGATAACACTTCAAAAGAAACGCCACGGATTTGACATTCTTTTCTAATATCATCGCCATCAGGCAATAAAAAAGAACCACCTCTATAATTTAACAACCAGTTGACTTTATAACTTTTGGCTAAAGCCCAATAAGTAATTCCGTAAGCTTTTAAATGATTTTGTTGTCCTTCATCGTCCATAGGTAGCAGTACTGAAGAAGCCATAGCTTGAAAGCTAGAGAAAACGAAACAAATTGCTAGTGCAAAAAACTTAAATTTTGAATTCATTAAATAGTTCTAATTCGTTGATTTACTAATAACAAACCAAAGATAAGGAAAAGATAAAATAATTAGATGTTAAAATATAGGTAATTCTACGCATGCAAAACCAGGTATTTCTACCTAGATGAAAAATCAGGTAATTCTACTCTAAAATATATAGTACAAACAGTATAATTTAGTAAAAAATTAATGATATGAACACGCACCCCATGTTTGAGAAAAAAGACAACAATACCTTAAGGCTAATTGGATTGGTCTTACTTGGAATTACGATTTGTATTTATGCTGTTTTAGTAGCTAAATTTTTATTTATAAGTTAGAAATATTTTTTCTGAATTCAGTTCGAATAATTTTCCTCTCCTAGTCCTTAGGAAAACCTGATTATTCAATTTATATTCAACAATTCTTTATGTATTTAAATTGTTCGAACTGAATTCACAAAAAATTACAAATCTATTTCCTCTAATGTGATAATATTATTTTGGATAGCGTAAACTACTAATCCAGCAATATTTTTTGTTTGAGTTTTTAATAACAAATTATTTCTATGTCCTTCTGCAGTCCTCGGACTAATGCTTAATTTCTCTGCTATTTCAACAGCATTATATTGTTTACAAATTAATTTTAAAACTTCTATTTCCCTTGTAGTTAATTGCGTCGTATCAAAATCGCTTTTAGAAGGATGTTTTCCAGAAATAATATCTTTGTAAATGACTTTCATTACTTCATCATTATAATAAAAACCTTTATTTGCAACTTCATTTATTGTCAGTACTACTTCTTCAGGTGAAGCATTTTTTACAATATATGAAACCGCTCCAACTTGAATCATGTTTGAAATAAATGATGGTGTATTATAACTTGTTAAGGCAATTATTTTTAATTCTGGAAATTCTGCATGTAAAATTTTTGTGGTTTCCACGCCATTAAGATTTGGCATTTTTAAATCGGTAATCACAATATCTGGTAAAGTTTCCACCGATTTTAAATAATCTACTAATTCTTGACCGTCATTAGCTTCGAAAACGATATTAAAATTAGGTTCGCGTTGTAATAAAAAAGAAATCCCTTTTCTAAACAGCACCTCATCATCTGCTAAAACTATATTTATTTTAGTATTCATTTTTAAAAATTAAATTCAATTTGAACACCTTTATTTATTTCCGATTGGACATTTATATTTCCACCTAAGAAATTGACTCTACTTTCTATATTTTGCATTCCGATTCCTCTTTTTTGATTTCCTAAATTTGTATTAAAACCCACACCATTATCTGTGTAAACACAAGTGTTTTGATGGTTTTTACTTACAAAAGTAATAGAAATACTAGTTGCTTTTCCATGTCGCATTGAATTATTTAATAATTCTTGTAAAATTCTGAAAATGTGTAATTGCTTATTGACTTCTAAAGCACTGAATTCTAATTCATTTTCATAATTAATTTGAACATTTTTAGCTGTTGAAAATTCTAAAACTAATTCTTCAACCGCAGCATGCAATCCAAATTTTTCAAAAACTGGAGGTAATAAATCGTGTGCAATTCTTCTAGAATTTTCTAATGCTTTTTTCGTTAAACTCACAATATTATCTGTAATTTCTGCGAACTCAGTTTCTGATAAATTGGGCGTTTTAAGCAAATGTGTATTTAAAGAAACAATATTTAATTTAGAACTAATGTCATCGTGTAAATCTTGAGCAATTCGCATGCGTTCTTCTTCTTGTGTTTGAATTACCGATTGTAAAATTTCTTTCTGGTAATGAATTTCTTGATTCTTTTTCTCAACGGCAATTTGCACAATCTTTTTACGTGAAAAATAAAAAAACAACACCAACGTTAAAAAAACACTAAAAAAAGCAAATAAAATAAACAGGAATGCTTTTATAATCTGATCTACAGCAAGTTGTGTAATTTCCATATTATTTAGATTTTAGTTTTTTTAGTTGATAAAGTAATATAATGGAATAAACAATGTAAATGATAAATCCAAAATAATTAGCATAAACAATGAAAGTATTATTAAACTCCTCCATATAATCATATTGAAAAGAAATACTATGTAATGGCCAGGATAAATAACAAAAAAAGTAACTAATAAAATGAATCAATAGAGCCAAATTAGCATAATACAATTCTTGAGGTTTATCATATTCATTATATAAATATACTATTCCATAAACTATTATTGGAAACACGGTTAAATAAATATCTATATAATGTAGTACAAAGAAAGACTCTGGAAAAACTAAATATTTTATTGATAAATA
>JAULXA010000023.1:0-1696 GCA_032118875.1 Flavobacterium sp. | reverse complement strand
ATTCAGTGCAAAACAATGATTGGGAGGCGGTTAGTCAAAGTAATAGCCAAGTTTTTATTGGAGATTTTGGAAATAATGGGGGTAATCGAACGAATTTAAAGATTCTTAAAATTGCAAAAAATGAGCTGCAAAATTTTGATACTGTTCAGGCAAGTGCGCTACATTTTCAGTATTCAGATCAAGTAAATTTTAATAATATAGTTAATCAGCATAATTTTGATTGCGAAGCTTTTTTCTTTTACCAAGACTCGTTGCATCTATTTACCAAAGGCTGGGAGAATTTATATACAAAGCATTATGTAATTCCTCTGAATAATGAAGATTCAGTACAAGCACAACTTCGAGATAGTTTATTTGTCGATGGTTTGATTACCGATGCTACGATTGATACAACTACAGGAAGAATTCTATTGTTGGGGTATAAAAATAATGGATCAAATTTTTACACAAGTTTTGTTTATTTGCTTTTTGATTATAATCCACATCATTTTTTCTCGGGAAATAAACGTCGAATAGAAATTGGAAATATGTTGAATGTATCTCAAACCGAAGGAATTACGTTTGAAAGCCCATCATCTGGTTTTATTAGTGCAGAAAAAATCACGTCAAGTTTACTAACGGTGCAACCCAAATTATTTCATTTTGATTTTACTAGTTTCTTTGAAAATCCAACTACAAGTGTGCAGAACAATTATGAACTTGCATTGAGTGTTTACCCAAATCCTGCGCAAGAATTCATCCAGATTTGTCTTCCTAATGATTTACAGCAATTTAGTATGCGAATAAAGGATAAGTTAAATCGAGTTATTATTGAAAAAAATTTAGTTTTAGCCAAAGAAAAAATCAATATTGAACAATTGAAACCAGGAACTTATTTAGTTGAAGTGATTTCCAATCAAAATATAAATGTTATTCCATTTGTAAAGAACTAGAACTACTATTTATATTAAATCCGGACGAATTTATGTAAATTCGCATTTCGATTATTAAAATTAAACTCATGAAATTTCTATTTTTTATTGCCGCATGTTCAATCTCTATTTTTAGTTTTTCACAAGCCAAACCAAAGGCTGAACTCAATTGGTATTTAAAAGATCCAAAAAATGATAAGGTTTATGGCGTTGGGGCAGAAAAAGCGTATAAGTTATTAGAAGGAAAAAAATCAACGGAAGTAATTGTTGCTGTAATTGATAGTGGTGTTGAAACAGATCATCCGGATCTAAAAGAGGTAATTTGGGTGAATAAAAATGAAATTCCAAACAATGGAATTGATGATGATAAAAATGGGTATGTAGATGATATCCATGGTTGGTCTTTTCTTGGAGGTTTAGGAGGGGATATTGAAGATGAGGCGTCTGAATTAGCAAGAATGTATCGTATTGAAAAAAAATACTTTACTGGAAAAAGTGAAGGCCAGATAAATGCTACTGATAAAGATCGGTATCAAAACTTCCTGAAGTTGGAAAAGGATTTTGAAAAATCGAAAAAAGAAACTGAGGCACAATACGCTCAAGTTGGTGTGTTGTCGAGCTATATGGATAATGTAAAAAAAGAGTTTAACGGTGAGTTTAGTAAAAAAACAAACAAGGCATACGTCCCAAAAAATGAAATGGAAAAAAGAATTCAAAAGCGTTTAAAAACAATTTTGTTGGTATTTCCAGCAAGTGAATTGGATAGTCAAATTTCAGGAGCGGCA
>JAULXA010000022.1:0-4506 GCA_032118875.1 Flavobacterium sp. | reverse complement strand
CATTAATTTTTTCAAAATTGGATGAAGCATTCTTTTTAAAGTCAACGCTAACTTTATAAGGAAAAATTTCACCAGACATTTGATTGGTGCATTCTTGTTGCGAAATTTGAATGTTAAATTCTGAATATTTGGTTTTTGTTTTATATAATTTCACATTGCTATCCATTGCCATAATAGGCTCAGCGTGAGGCAAAAAAATGGAATCTTCTGGAGTTTTATACACAATTTTATCTTCATAAATATGAATGCTCCAAAAAGGCTCTGTTCCACTAGCTTTAAAATAGGGCTTTTTATCAGAATTACTTGACAGTATAGTTGAATTTTCTTCGGTATTTACAGTATTAGTAGCTGTTGAAGTTGTTTTGCAACTCAAAATTGTGAAAAGTAAAACTGCGAAGTATATTGATTTTTTCATTCTGAAAAGTGTAATTTATTTAATAATTTTTTTGAATCGCAACATTGGGATATCACCTTTATTTAAAAAAAGTTTACCTTCAGTATCAATGTAATAATGGTTCACTTCTTTTATCATTTTTAAGAAAACTTGTTCACCACCACCGTCACAATATCTCATAGTTATCGGGAAATTTTCATCAAAATTAATTGTTTGCCCATCTAAAGTATATTTTGTTGTAAAACCATTACAACCTGTTGTTCCGCTAACTTCTTTTTTGGCGGTATTGAATGTAATTTGCGGCTTGTTTTCAGGAAATAAACCATCAAAAGCAATTTTTGGTCCGGTAATATATTCTAATTCCCAAGTTTCGTTTGATAAAGGAATGCTGTTGTTTAATGACGAGCAACCACTCAATACAAGCGTTAATATGCAAACAAAAAGTTGTTTGTAGTTTTTCATATTCTGAATATATTAAATAATAGGATTAAAGGTAATCAAAAATAGTTATCTAAATCGAATTGTAATAGTATTTGTACATTATATAAAATCCATGTTTGCAGTAATTTCGTATATGAAAGTATGATAAAACTCAAACTATATTTCATATTTCTATTCCTATTTCCTGCTTGTCTTTTGGCTCAGAAGATAGATAATATGGCATCTTTTCGTGATATGAATGCCAAACGCTATTTTCGTTTTAATTATGATAACGACTATTTTGCATCACGTGACCAAGATTATACGCAAGGTTATAGTTTTGAATTGCTTTCACCTAATTTGCGAAAAAATCCGATAAATAAAATCCTTTTAAAACCAACAAACACCGAAAATAAATACGGAATCTCTATTGAACACATTGGTTTTACGCCTTTCAATATTAAAAGTCCGAACATTCAATTTGGTGACCGACCTTTTGCCGCAACAATTATGCTAAAAAGCTTTGCGATTGCCACAGATACGATTCGGAAATCGAGATTAATTTCATCCATGAATATTGGATTAATTGGTCCGGGCGCTTTTGGTAAGGAAATGCAAGTTGCCATTCATGAAGCCACAGGAAATACCATTCCTGAAGGTTGGCGAAATCAAATTAAAAATGATATCGTTTTAAATTATGAAGTAAGTTACGAAAAGCAACTGTTACAATATCGTAATTTATTTTCCTTATCCACCAATACCAGATTGCGTTTAGGAACTTTATTTACCAATGCAGGTTTTGGGTTAACTACCACATTCGGAATTGTTAACGCACCGTTTTCTTCCTTAAAAACGAAAAAAAAATTTGCTATCTATGGTTTTGCACAATCCATGGTAAATGTGATTGGTTATGATGCGACTTTACAAGGTGGATTGTTCAATAAAAAAAGTCCATATACGATTTCAAATAGTGAAATGGAACGCTTTACAGCTCAAGCGAATTTCGGTATGATTATGCAAACACGTACGATGTATTTTGAATATTCTCGCGTACTTATTACAAGAGAATTTGAAGCTGGAACAAGTAGTAAATGGGGTGGAATTAAAGTTGGTTTTCGATTTTAGATACTGAAAAGTTTTTATCGCGACTTGTATATTTTTGTATATTTGAGTTATGATAAACTTTGTTGAAAACGATTCGGTTGTTAGAAAAATATGGGGAAAAAGTGACACCATTCTTTTTATTTTTGCAGGTGCTTCTGCAGAATTTGCCTTAAATAAAGCAGTAGATTGGTTGTACTATACCGGAAAATTACCTTCCGATCCTTTAGGTCGCCTTTTTTCTACGGTTCGATATGCCAGAAAAATTGTTTTTTCGGAAATGGATGATGCAAATGCTGCTATTGATACGATGCGTAAAATTCACTCGGCAGTGGAACAAAATCGTGGTGATGTAATTCCAGATTGGGCTTATCGAGATGTTTTGTTTATGCTAATTCATTATTCTATTGCGGCTTATGAATTATTAGAAGAAAAATTAAGCGATGCAGAAAAAGAAGAAGTTTATAATGTTTTTTATCGTGTTGGTATCAGAATGGGTTTAAAAGAATTACCATACAATTATATAGATTGGCTTCCAGTTAGACAATCGCATTTAATGGAAAATTTACAAAAGAGTAATTTCACCACCGATTTATTCAAACAATACAGAAAGCATCTTGGCGCGTTGCGCTATATGGTTTTATTGGAAGGACAGAAATTAGTCGTACCCAACAGAGTAAAAGAGTTGATGCATTTTAGTCATTTTTCTCTACTATCACCATTCGTTCCATTTTATAAATTTAGTAAGTTGATAAAAATAGACGGATTGATCAAAAACATCTTGCTTCCCTCAGCTTATAAAGCACAAATTGATGAATTAGATGTATTTAATCGATAAGAGAATTCTACTCATTTAAGCTTTAAAAATAATTATGTAACTAATACCTATAATCTTGTAACACCCTGAATGGGCAATACCTATAACTTCGCATCTAACAATTTAAACAAATTAGATATGAAAAATTCAAGAATAGTATTTGCTTTAGTAGCAAGTTTAGGATTATTTGCAGTTTCGTGTAATAATGATGATAATCAAGGTGAAACTTTAGCACCTTTATCAGGTAAATGGAAATTCTCAAAAGTTGGAACTACAACAGGAGGAACAGAAACATTAATTGATGCACCTCAAAATCAAGCAGGTTGTGAAAGAGACTATATTGAACTTAAAACAGACAATACAGTAATTGAAGGAGATTACAATTCAACGGTTACGGATTGTGCATTATTAACGGATAGTGGAATTTATTCTCGTTCACATAATGATTTAACAAGAGTTGTAAATGGTGTAACTACCGTTCAAGATATTGTTAATTTAACACTTAGCGAATTGAAATTAAGAGATGCAAGTGGAAATATTGAAGTTTTTGTTAGATAAACTTCTGATCTATTAGTATCAAAAACGGGAATAACTTTTAAAGTTGTTCCCGTTTTGCTTTTACTGCTTATTTGTATTTATCATTTAAACCGATGCCTTGTGTAATCATAGGTTTTATTTTCTCTAAACGTTTAAGTTTTGTGCTTTCTTGCTTAGCTTCGTTGATGTAAACGATATATTCCTTTTGTTTACCCGGAGTTAGTTTGTCAAATGCAGTTTTTAGTATTGTATCATTTTTGAATTCCTTTTCCAATAGTTCAGCAACAGGAATTTTTATAAATTTATCTGGAGAAATTTTCAAGCCTTTTTTCTCTATTTCGATCGCTTCATTAATGTATTCCAAAATTTTATTTTCGTCTATTTCCAAAATAGAAGTAAAGCGCCATTGACGTAACGATTTGGTTTTTCCTTCTTGTGCATTGACCAAAACCTTATATTTATCTTCCAAAAACACACCATTAAAAAACCAAAGCATAAAATAGTTTTTGAAACCACCATAACTCACCACGTTTTTTCCGTTATACGTAAATACTTCAGCGCCCCATTTTATGGTTTTTTCTAAAGGAATTTTGTTGATGATGGAAGCTACAAGTTCCAGTTCTTCCGTCCATTGCGTGTTTTTTTGCATGAAGATTTATTTTTTCAATTGTTGTACAAAATTTTCTTTAATTTCTTCGCCAGCTTTTAAAGACTGAACCATTAATATCGGAAACTTTTCAGCCATTTTTTGTCCAGCAGATGATTTATAAAATCGAATAAGTTTATTGATTTCTTTAAGTGTAAATTGTTTTCTGTAAATCCAGGTCACAGCATTATTCAACCATTTTTTTCCGTTTCCAATTTTAAAAAAAGCTTCAATTTTATCTAATTCTTCCGTTGGAGAGTTTTCTTTGCTTCGTTCTTCTGCGAATTTAAATTCGATGGCTTCATTAATATTAAAACCGCCTTTTAAACTTCTTAGTTTTTCTATTCTTTTTGAAAGTTTGTCATTTGGAACCGATGTCGTATCCAATTTGAATTCTTTCATTTCTAACGCTATTTTTTCGAAAATTGGCGGAGCAGTTTTATCATTTTGAGCGTTACAAAAAACTGTAAAAAAGATATAAAGTAGAGTTGTGGTTATTTTCATGATATATGAATAATTACTTCAAGTAAATTTAAAAAAAAATCCCCAATTATCACTAATTGAGGATTTTTATATTTTTGCTTAAATCGT
>JAULXA010000021.1:0-4659 GCA_032118875.1 Flavobacterium sp. | reverse complement strand
TAAATCGCAAATCTTTTTTACGTACGATAAACCAATTCCAAAACCTTCAATGTTTGAAATGTCTTTTCTCGAAACGCGGTAGAATTTATCGAAAACGAAAGGTAAATCTTTTGCCGGGATTCCGCAACCATTATCTTTAATTTGAATAGAAAGTTGTTGGTTGATTTCCTTTACATCGATTTCAATTTTTGGAGAAACATCCGAATATTTTACGGCGTTATCTACTAAATTGAATAAAATATTATACACGTGAAATTCGTCGGCTTTTATTTTAAATGGTTTGGCAAGGTTTATTTGGATGTCGATTTCCTTGTCGTATTTTAAAATGATATTGTCTTTTAACAAATCTAAAACCGGTTTTAATTCGAATTGCGTTTTATCAATAAGCATTTGTTTGCTTTCTGTTTTGGCAACATATAAGATTTTTTCGATGTGTTCGTTCAATTTATTGGTTTGATTCACAATAATTTGATTGTATTTTAAGAGTTTCGGATTTTGTTTGATTTCATTTTGTTGTTTCACATAGTTCGACGCAATCAGTATAGAAGCTAATGGCGTTTTAAACTCATGCGACATATTATTAATGAAATCTTTTTGCAATTCGGTATATTTTTTCTGCTTTAGCATCAATACAACCGAATACACATAAATGATTAAGACCAAAAACAAAACTGTGGTGAAAATCCAATACTGATTTAAGTTTTTAAAATAATTTTGTTCAATATCTGGAAATCGAATAGCGAAATAATAGGTGTATTCTGGGTTTTTATAAAAGCAAGTTGGACATTTAATCGGTTCTTTTTTACCATTACTATTAATGTGATTGCTAAACGCCATTTGATCAGAAGAACAATTGTAAACCGCATATTCAAAATCAACATCTAAATTATTTTTCTGAAATTCCGAAATTAAATAATGTTCTAAAACCGTATTTTCAAATTCGTAATTTACATTTACAGTAAAATAATTACCTGAAACTTTTTCGACTTGATTCGCAACCAACAACCCCGTTTGATTGTCTTTGTATAGTTTTTCTAAAACATCTTGAAGTGCAAAAAATATTTTGTCTTCTGTGTCTTTCTTAGCTAATTTGTGTGCGTTATTAATTAAAAACAATTGCATAATAATTACGCCAACTATCGCTAGGAAGCCAATTATGATGACAATATTAAATCTAGACAACTTCATTTTCATTCAAATTTTTAACGATATTACTACAAATATTGAAGCGAAATTAATCATTAACAAGTCATTAACACAATAAATATAACTGATTAACAGCATTATTTAAAAAATTAAATACATTTGCTATATCAAAAAATTAAAAACTTAAAAAATAGATAATTATGAAAACAGTAAAATTACTTGCATTTGCATTATTAGTATCAACAGTATCATTTGCACAAACTAAAGGTAAAGCGGTATCTGTATCTCCAATGCCTGCACCAGTTGCTGCACCTGCAACTCCAGCTGCTCCTCAAACTCCATCTCAATTAAAATTTGAAAAAGAAACACATGAGTTTGGAACAATTGAACAAGGGAAACCAGTTTCTTATGAATTTACATTTACTAATACAACAAACAAAGACATTACATTAACAAATGTAAAAGCTTCTTGTGGTTGTACTGCAACAAACTATACTAAAACTGCTGTTAAACCAGGAGAAAAAGGAACAGTTACTGCAACTTACAATGCTGCTGCTGGTGGAGCTTTCCACAAAACAGTAACAGTAATGACAAGTGAAGAAAATTCTGCTCCAAAAATTATTACAATCAAAGGAACAGTAAAAGTTAACGAAGTACCAGCTGCAGTTTCTCCAGCTTCAAAATAATATAAAAATTATTTCTATATTTAATCCCGATAAGTAATTCTTATCGGGATTTTTTTATGGAAAAAGTTGTAATAAATAGTCCGCTTGGATTTGTACTCATTGAAGGAAACGAAGATGGAATTTCTAAAATTTCGGTGACTTCTGATGAAACTATTTTATCGGAAAGTATTCCTGAAGTATTCTATGAAGTTGTTACACAATTGAATGCCTATTTTGAAGGTAAAAGAACTGAATTTCAGTTTAAAATGAATCCGACTGGAACCGATTTCCAAAAAAAAGTTTGGGACGAATTATTGAAAATTCCTTATGGGAAAACAGCTTCGTATCAGGAAGTGACTAATAATTTAGGAGATCCAAAAGCGATTCGAGCAGTAGCAAATGCTAATGGTAAAAATCCACTTTGGATTGTCGTTCCGTGTCATCGTGTAATTGGTTCCGATGGTTCTTTAACAGGATATGCTGGTGGTTTATGGCGAAAAAAATGGTTGCTAGACCATGAAAATCCTGTGAAACAACAAAGTTTATTTTAAAATATTTCATACATTGCTATTAAATTCTTCTACTTATGAAATTTCTTAAAAAATTCTTCAAATGGTTTATCATTATCTTCAGTAGCATCATTATTTTGATGTATATTTTTGATGTTGATTACTTAATTCGTGCAGTAAGAACTATTTATTTAAAAGGGTATACTACAGCATTTTTAGAAGATTATAAAGAATTTCCAAATCGTACTATTAAAAAAGGCGTAGCACAACCTTGGGCGATTTCTACAGCTTATAATAGTGTTCCAGCAACTGATGTTCTAAATAAAACACATGAAAAGCTTCAAACGATTGCTTACTTGATTATTAAAAAGGATAGCATTTGGCATGAAAGTTATTTTGATGGATTTGACAAAAATTCTAAATCTAACTCTTTTTCAGTGGCAAAAAGTGTGGTTTCAGCCGCTTTAGGAAAAGCCATTATGGATGGAAAAATAAAAAGTTTAGATCAAAAAGTAACTGATTTTTTCCCTGAATTAAAAGGAAAGTATGCGAAAGAAGTTACCGTTGGTGATTTGTCTTCGATGGCTTCAGGTTTAAGTTGGGACGAAAAATATTACAGTCCGTTATCCATTGTAACCAGAGCTTATTTTGATGATAATTTAAAAGATGTGATTTTAGGTTTAGATATTAAAAAAAAACCAGGTCAAAGTTTTGAATATTTAAGTGGTGCGACACAATTATTAGCCATGTGTATTGAAAAAGCCACAGGGAAATATTTGTCTGATTATGTTTCAGATAGTTTTTGGAAACCTATGGGCGCAGAAAATGACGCGCTTTGGCAACTGGATGAAGCGGATACTGGAATTGAAAAAGCCTATTGTTGTATTGCCAGTAATGCGAGAGATTTTGCACGCTTTGGAAAACTATACAAGCAAAACGGTACATGGAATGGAAAACAAATTTTAGATAGTACTTTTATTGCGAAATCTTTACAACCACGTTTTGCTGATAGTCCAGAATATGGCTACGGTTGGTGGTTGCATACTATAAAAAGTAAAAAAATATTTTACATGCGTGGCCATTTGGGTCAGTTTGTGATTGTGATTCCGGAAGATGACATTATTATTGTTCGATTAGGGCATTTAAAAGGCTTACAAACTACAAAAGACGCACATAGTAACGATTTATACACCTACATAGAAGAAGCTTACAAAATGATAGATAAGAAGAAATAATAATTAAAAACCAATTTTATGTTACACGCCTTTTCCTTAGAAAATATCTTGTTTTTAGATATTGAAACCGTTCCAGAATTAGAAAATTTTAGTGATTTAGATCAAGATTTTCAAGAATTATTCGCACACAAAACACAATACCAAAGAAAAGAAGAATTCACTCCAGAAGAATTTTACGAAAGAGCCGGAATTTGGGCCGAATTCGGTAAAATAATTTGTATTTCTGTTGGTTATTTCACCCAAAAACAAGGAGAAAGACAATTTAGAGTCACCACTTTTCAAGGTGATGAAGAACGTTTACTAATTGAGTTTTCGAACTTAGTCAATAACCACTTTAGTTTACCCCAACATGTGATGTGTGGACATAATGTAAAAGAATTTGATTTTCCTTTTATTGCTAGAAGAATGCTAATTCACGGTATAAAAATTCCTGCCAAGTTAAATTTAATGGGAAAAAAACCGTGGGAAGTCCCACATTTAGATACTTTAGAATTATGGAAATTCGGCGATTATAAGCATTTTACTTCTTTGAAACTATTAACGAAAGTTTTAGGTGTGCCTTCGCCGAAAGATGATATTGATGGAAGTGAAGTAGCTAAAGTTTTTTACAAAGACAAAGATATTGACAGAATTGCAACATATTGCGAAAAAGATGTGATTGCTGTTGCACAAATTATTTTAAAATTGCGTCTTCAAAAGTTATTAACTGACGATGAGATTTTAAAAGTGTAATTAAATAAAAAAACCACGTGAAAACGTGGTTTTTTTGGTATGTATAAGTTTTTTTATTTTTCTGCTAAAGCATTTGTATTGAATTTTTTCACATTAGCAACGGCGTTGTCGTTATAAACTACAGCGCTAAGTGCTGTTGTTGTGTAAAAATTCCAAAGACCAATTTTTTTACCTTGTTCAAAAGAACCTTCTGAAACTAAATTTCCAACTTCATCAAATGATTTCCATAAACCTTCAGATTTTCCATCTACATAATTTCCTTGGTGCATTACTTGACCGTTAGAATGATAATATGTTACTTTGATTGTGTTTTCTGAAATTTGTTCACCTACTGGTTGTGTTTCTTGTGCAAAACCGAAAGCTGAAAATATA
>JAULXA010000020.1:0-3934 GCA_032118875.1 Flavobacterium sp. | reverse complement strand
AAGAATTTCTTACTAAAAGTCATATCTACAAAGTTATTAAAAGGCTTATCTGCTACATAATAAAAATAATTTCCACCTGAAGTAATTAAACCAAATTCGGTTACAAACTTTATCTTTTTCGGCAATAAAATTTGCGACATTAAATTGAAATTCCAAAACCCTTTGGTGTCTAAATTCGGAATTTGATGCAATTGATAACCCGTATAAAAATAGATGAAATTAAGTGTATCCGGATTCACGTCAAATTTCATAGTTTCTTTTAATCCTTTTGTAAAAAGCATATAAGGTAATGGAAAAGCAAAAGTGAAATTGTGAATTTTTACTTCCGAAACATTAAAATTTGTATTTTCAACCACATTTCCATTTAAACTTACTTGTTGCACTACTTGATTTTTGGCGCTACTTAAACTATAACCGATATAAGCGTAATCAAAAGCACTTAGTTTGACTTCAAAATTATCAAAAATGGTAGGTTGCAAATTTGGATTACCGACCGTGTTAATATTTTGATTTTGATAGGTGGTATTATTCGGATTTAAAGCGGAAGTGGATGGCAACGTAATTTTCTTATTATAATTCATATTAAAGAAAATCTGTGGTGTTAAATTATACTGAACAGTTGCATTAGGAAACCAACGAAATTGTTCAAAAGGAATTAAATCTGCTGTAGTTGTTTTTCCTCCAATTTCATATTTTTCAGCACGTGAACCTAAAATAAAATCGAACTTATTGTATTTGGCTTGAAGTTCTACATATGTAGCTGCGGTAACTCTTTCGTATTCTAAATTGGTTGTGTTGAAGTTTCTGGCTTCAAAAAGCAACTTCTCATACAAAGCACCAAAACTTATTTTTCCTTCATCTAAAATTTTTAAACCTTGCGAATAATCGAACTTACCATTATAATAATTTTGATTCGAATAGTTATCTAAAACGGTATTTCCTAAGACATTCGAAAATAAATTAAAATCGTTTTTATTGTTGTTATAATTGAAAACAAAATCCAGTTTTTGACTTTTATCCTCAAATCTTTTCTGATATGTTATAGTAGCATCTTGTCTTGTATTATGTGATTTTCCTTTATCTAAAGTGGTAAATCCTACTCCAAAACCATCTATTTCACTGTTGTTATTTGCATAATTGATATCATAATTTAATAATAATCTGTCTTTTTTATTAAGATCAAAAGTTAAACCTGATTTTAAAAACTGAGTTCGATTAATTCTATCACTTTCCGTTTTGGATAAAATGTCCTTATTATTGGTGTTTAAAAACGCTGTCCAAAGCCCATTTTCTCTATAATTTTGCCCGAAATTTAATTGCCAACCAAAGTATTTATTTTTGGCATTTAACAAAACATTATTGTATGTTCTATAACGTGTTTTATCGTACGTATTGAATGCAGAACTACTAGTATACGTTGCACTTAAATATTTTTTAGCATTTTTATTGGTGATAATATTCAAAATTGCTCCGCCAGAAGTCGCAGGAAATTCAGCACCAGGCTGCGTAATTACTTCAATTCTTTCGACAGAATTGGCAGGCATTCCTTCTAAAAAAGAATTCAATTCGTTACTTGAAATATTTAACGGACGACCATCTAAAAACACTTCCAATTGCTTTCCTTGATACATCATTCCGGCAACATCAGACGCAATTAACCCTGGCAATTGCTTGATGGTTTCCATCAAAGTTCCTGAATTTAAATGAGGTTGATCGGCGATATTAAAAATAGTTCGGTCAGGTTTTTGTTCAATCGCTTTTTTTTGCTTGACAATTTTTACTTCTTCAATCTGATTTTCTACTGGAGCTTCTTCTTTTTTAACTTTTGTAGAATCTTGAGCTTGAACAAATGAAGCAAAACACAATGAGAATAAGAAAACTTGAACTATTTTTTTCATAACTATTAAATAAAATCTTATAATGATTTACTCAGTTAGTACTACTTTTCTTAAAAAAGTTACAAGAAAGTTTCAGTTAAAATAATTATCTTTAAACATTGTAATTCTACACAACTAAATTCAAAACAAAATGAATCTATCTATTGAAACTCCAGCACTTTTATTTTCAGCAACCTCACTTATTTTATTGGCTTACACCAATCGTTTTTTAACCATCGCACAAATTGTGAGAAGTTTAAAGAAAAACTACGATCAAGATCACAACAAGTCTATCTTAATAGAAATAAAAAACTTAAACCAACGAATTACACTGATACGCTTAATGCAACTTTTTGGCGTAATGTGTTTATTCCTATCTGTTTTTTCCATGTTTTTACTCTTTTTAAACTATGAAACATTTGGGATTTATGTTTTTAGTTGCAGTTTACTTTCCTTACTTATTTCATTAGGTATTTCATTTTGGGAAATTAGCATTTCGGTAAATGCCTTACGCTTTCATTTAAAAGATTTAATGGAGGAAAATTAATATGAATTAAACCTTTTTCATTTTAAATAGTCAAAATATAAATCTTAATTTATTTGTTATGAAAAATCTATTAACTACTGTTGCATTGCTTTTTATAGGAATAACTACATCATTTTCTCAAACAGAATCAGAAAAAGATTCAGAATCAAATTTTAATGATAATTTTAGTTTGGAAGGCGCATTAGCTATTTTTAAACAAGCTAATACTTTAGAAGAATTTGAAAAATTAATTAATACCGAAAACAATTCGGTTAATAATTTGGATTTAAATAACGATGGAAATATTGATTACATTTCTGTAAACTCCATTAAAGATAATGACACACATGTAATTGTTTTACAAACGTGGATTAATGAAACCGAAAAACAAGATATTGCCACAATTGGAATTGAAAAAACAGGTGAAGCTGAAGCACAACTTCAAATTATTGGTGATGAAGAAATTTTTGGAGAAAATGCAATAGCAGAACCATTTGATAGTATAGAAACTTTAGAACAAGGAAAAGGTCCTAACTCACCAAATATTTCAATAGCAAGAGTTGTTGTAAATGTTTGGCTTTGGCCTTGTGTCAGATTTGTATATGCACCAAATTATGTGGTTTATACTTCGCCGTTTAGATGGAGAATGTATCCAAATTGGTGGAAACCATGGCGACCAGTTAAAGTAGTTGTATTTCGTTCTAGAGTAATTGTTCATAAAAGTCATTATCACAAAACAACTACTTTTCGAGTAGTTAAAGCTAAAAAAATATATGCTCCTAGAAGAAGTCATTCCACTGTTATCGTAAAAAACAGAAGAGGAACAACTGTTATTCATAAAGGAAAAAGAGGAAGAACTACCGTTGTAAAAAGAAATAGAAGAAGATAAGATTAGTTATATATTTTTGAACTTGAAACCCAGCAATTTTGTTGGGTTTTCTTTTTAAATACATTAAACCTTTTTCGCTTATTCTGGTCTAACTTATATAAATTTAGAAACTTATGCGAAATTCAAATCTTTGGTCGTTACGATTAGGCTTTTCAGGAAGAGAAGCGCTTCAAATAGAAAAAAGCGGAATTGAAGTATTCATAAAAAATTCTATCAAAGCTTCTTTTGAAAAAAATACGCCTTCCTTTTTGAAAGATGATCCAAAATCATTAGCCGAATTAAAAGAAATTAGACAACAAATAAAAGGCGCTACTTCCGAAGAACAGAAACAAATTATAAAAAAACAATTTCTTTCTAGTTTAGAAATGAAAGCTTGGTGGATAGATAAAATGATGGTTTCCGAATTTCCATTAAGAGAAAAAATGGTTTGTTTTTGGCACAATCATTTTGTTTCTACCGTTCAGAAAGTAAGAGTGAATTATTGGATTTATCAACACAACCAAATCCTTAGAGAGAACGCTTTTGGGAATTACAAAGAATTAACCAAGAAAATTCTGAAAACCAATGCCATGGTTCGCTATTTAGATAATGTTGACAATCGAAAAGATAAAATCAACGAAAACTTAAGTCGGGAATTATTAG
>JAULXA010000019.1:0-3689 GCA_032118875.1 Flavobacterium sp. | reverse complement strand
TAGGATTGAAATACACGAAAAAATAATTCATAAGCGTCAGCTCGAGTGTTCCGATTTTTCATCGGAATGTATCGAGAACAGCTATACTTCTAGATTAAATTTCTTCTCTCAATAAAAAAATGAGAGTAGAAAATCAATCTAAAAGATGAAAATATAAATTGAACTAACATAAATTACAAAAATTTAGTAATTTTGCACTAGAATAAACTATTAGTTATGAGCACATTAACAGAAACATTAGAAGAAGTATTAGTTGAAGAAGCTGTTGGCGTAAACAACGAGATTGTTTTATACAATGATGATGTAAATACATTTGATCATGTAATTGAAATGTTAGTCAAAATTTGCGATCACACTTGGGAACAAGCCGAGCAATGTGCGCTTTTAGTACATTACAAAGGACAATGTACCGTAAAAACTGGAGAATTACCAAAACTTAAACCACAATGCATATCGTTACAAGATGCAGGTTTAAGTGCTGTAATCATATAAAAAAAAGCGACCAATTGGTCGCTTTTTTAGTTTTTAAGAATTTATTTTTCCAAATGCACAACTCACGTAGGATTTTGCTTTTGAGGTTAAATTATTTTCATCTCCATCTTCAGGATAACCTAAATTCAATAATGTTTTCTTTACGACATCTAATGTATGTGCTTCAGAATATTCAAAAGTTACGGAATTATCGGCTACTTCTACAACTACTTCAGAAACATCATCTAAAGCATTTAAATTCTTTGTAATAGTATTGATACAACCATCACATTTCAAGTTTTGTATATGAACTATTGTTTTCATTTTTTATCATTTTATAATATAAATTTACAAAAATAATAAAGATAAAAAACTGATAATTATCACTTTAATGAAATATTAATGAGGCAATTTATTTTTCAAAATCCCATATATATAAGTTCCAAGTAAAGCGCCAAGTAATACTACACAAATAGATAAAACGCCATTTCCAATTAAAATAAAAATCGGTCCAGGGCAACTTCCTACTAATCCCCAACCTAAACCAAACATGGTTCCACCAATTATATATCTTGAATACGAGAAATCTTTATCTTGAATATCAATTTCGGCACCTTTAAAACCTTGAATATCTTTTTTCTTAATGAAAACAATTCCACAAACACCAACAAAAATAGCTGTTCCAATAATACCATACATATGAAAACTTTGAAACATAAACATTTCATATATTCTATACCAAGAAACGGCTTCTGATTTTGTTAATACAATTCCGAAAACTACACCAACTATAAAAAACTTTATTAACTTCATAATTACGAACCAAAAATTAACGGAATTAAAAAATGAGCAGAAATTAATCCGCCAAGAAAAAAACCAACTACAGCAATAAGCGATGGGATTTGTAAATTACTTAATCCAGAAATGGCGTGACCAGAAGTACAACCACCAGCATAAGGCGTTCCAAAACCAATTAAAAAACCACCAATTAATAAGATAAAAAATCCTTTAATTGTGAATAAATTTTCTAAACTAAATAAGGCATCTGGACCTAATTTTCCATTTGGAGCATCAATATTTAATTGTCTTAAATTTTCAATTGTTTTCGGATTAATTTGAAGAATATCAGGAGAATCCATCAAAAAATAAGAGGCAATAAAACCTCCAACAACTGCTCCTAATGCGATAGATAAATTCCATTTTTGTGCTCTCCAATCGAAGTCGAAATATTCTATTTTCTTTTTAGCAAACGTCATACTACAGATATTTCTTAAGTTAGATGACATTCCAAAAGTTTTACCAAAATAGGTTAACACTAACATAATCAGTCCGATTAGAAAACCAGAAACAGCCCAGTGCCAAGTGCCTTGAATTACTTCCATATATTGTTAAATATTATTTTTTGAATTACTATATTTGTTATCGATTTCATATGTGAATTTAAACATCATATGAATCCTTTTTTTAAACATTAATGTTTATCTCAAGTAATTTTATTTTTCGTCGGTTTTTCGATGATTTTAAATTGCTTGCGCAGACTTTATTAATTTCGACTTCAAAGATACACAAAATGAATAAATTTAAAATAGAATTTAAATGGGCAATATACTACACTTTTTTAGTAATTATGTGGTTTCAGCTAGAAAAATATTTAGGTTTTCATGATGAAAATATTGCTAATCATCCGGTTTTCACCAACTTAATGTACATTTTTATTTTTGGAATATACCTGCTTTTTTTATTAGATAAGAAGAAGAATTTTTTCAACGGAATCATGTCTTGGCAACAAGGATTACTTTCTGGTGTAATTTTGGCCATTTTCGCCATGATTTTGACACCTTTCGCGACCTATTTTTGCTTAAAATATATTAATCCAGATTTTTTTACAAACATGATAAATTATTCTGTTTCAAAAGGAATGAAACTTGAAAATGCACAAGCCATGTTCGGTACAACTGCCTATATGATTTTTGCTTCATTTGGCACCTTTTCGTTTGGTATAATATTTGCAGCTTTGGCTTCATCAATAGTAAAAACTAAAAAATAATTTCATCATGCGCAAATTAATTATTCTAAGCTTCCTTGTTTTATTAGCTTCTTGTGTAAGTACAAAAAACACCATTCAAAATATAGACGATAATGCCATTTTACCACAAATTGTTGAGGGTCAATTTATTCTGACAGAAACAGCAACAGATTCAAAATATGGTTATAGCGAATTTTATCCAGTAAATTTGGGGTTTTCTAAATATGAAAACAGTAATAATTTAAACGTGAATCGCTTTTTTAATGCAATTACAGGACCAAATGGAGAGAAAGTAACATACAAATTAATAGAAACGTGTTGTCCATTTCCCAGTAAAAACAATAAAATGGGCGCAGGAACTTTAGACTTATACGAAGTTTACTTTAATGGAAACGTTAGTGACAAGAAAATTTACATCAATACTTTTGAAAAAGGAAATGTAATGTGTCCGAAAGGATTTTCAATAAAAAAAGTTTAATCTTCTAGCAACTAAACATCTAACTTTAATTACCTTTGCACCAGAAATAAAAAAACAATAAACAACTACACATGAACTTAAATAATATTCCTCAAATAAAACATTTAAATAGCGGTAACTTTTTCGTATTAGCTGGGCCTTGCGCCATTGAAGGTGAAGAAATGGCGTTACGAATTGCTGAAAAATTAGTTACTATTACTGATAATTTACAAATTCCTTTTGTTTTTAAAGGGAGTTTCAAAAAAGCGAACCGTTCTAGAATTGACAGTTTTTCTGGAATTGGTGATGAAAAAGCTTTAAAAATATTAGAAAAAGTTTCAAAAGAATTTGGCGTACCAACCGTTACAGATATTCATACTAACGAAGATGCGGCTATGGCTGCGGCTTATGTTGATGTGTTACAAATTCCTGCGTTTTTAGTACGTCAAACGGATTTAGTTGTGGCGGCTGCAAATACTGGAAAAGTTGTCAACTTGAAAAAAGGACAATTTATGAGTCCGGAAAGCATGAAACACGCGGCACAAAAAGTAAAAGATTGTGGTAACGATAATTTTATGATTACTGATAGAGGAACCATGTTCGGCTACCAAGATATGATTGTAGATTTTAGAGGAATTCCAACCATGAAAGAATTTGGAACTACGGTTTTAGATGTAACGCATTCTTTACAACAACCTAATCAAACAAGTGGTGTAACTGGAGGAAGACCAGATA
>JAULXA010000018.1:0-5272 GCA_032118875.1 Flavobacterium sp. | reverse complement strand
GACTTGCTTTTCCTTTAAGGCTCTTACAGCTAAAGCTACAGCAGTATAGGTTTTACCAGTTCCGGCTGGACCAACGGCAAAAACCATATCATTTTTATTTACAAAATCTACTAATTTCTGTTGATTTGGCGTCATTGCTTTAATCAACTTTCCACCTAAACCATGAACTAAAATTTGATCGCCTTTAGGCATTTCGCCTGTTTGCTGTGCATCACCTTCAATTACACGCATAATGACATTGTCGTCAATCGTATTAAAACGTGTAAAATGCATCATTAACCTTCGGAAACGCTTTTCAAATTCATCTAAAACCTCAGCTTCGCCAAATGCCTTCAAAACCGTACCTCTGGCAACAATTTTCAATTTTGGATAGTACTTTTTAATTGTCTCTAAATGACTGTCATGTGCGCCCCAAAAATCTTTAGGGGCAATGTTTTCTAGTTCAATAATTCTTTCGTTCAAAGGCTATAAATTTAAATTGTTTTAATTCTGTAAAAAAAAGATTAGTTTTGTATCACTCAAATATAGCAAAAACAACTATTCCATTTCAAATAAGTTATAAACAATAAAATGTCAATAATTACTCTTACTACAGATTATGGCCTAAAAGACCATTTTACGGGAATTTTGAAGGGTAAGATATTCTCCATTTTGCCAGAAACCAATATTGTAGATATCACACACACCATTGACAAGTTTAACGTTTTGGAAGCCAGTTATTTGCTTTCCGTTTCCTATTCTCATTTTCCAAAAGGTACCGTTCACATAGTTTGCGTGGACGCTTCAAGAAACGCAGATACCATGCATATAGCGATGTTATACGACGGACATTATTTTATCGGTGCAGATAATGGAATTTTCGGCGGATTAACTAGCAAATTAAATGCTGAAAAAATTGTTCAAATTAACATTCACGACAGATTAATCAACGGTTCTAGCGATTTAGATGTTTTTGCAACTGTGGCCACTCATTTAGTAAAAGGCGGAGAAATGAATGTCATTGGAACTCCAATTACTGAAATTAAGAAAATGAATGTTTTGGTTCCGATTGTGGAAGAAAATGCAAAATCTATTCGTGGAAATGTGGTTTATATTGACGATTTTGGAAATTGTGTGACGAATATTTCTAAAAATTATATTGAAGAAATCGCGAAGGGCCGACACTATTCCGTCCGTTTTTCCGTTTATACGATTAAGAAAGTCAAAAATAATTATTCCGATTTTAAAAATAATACAACTGCCGATTTGAAATCTATGGAAGGTAATCAAATAGCAATTTTCAACCAAGACAATTACTTAGAAATTGCCATTTACAGAAGTAATCCAGACCGTTCAGGTTCCGCACACACTTTATTAGGTTTGAAAATACAAGATGTGGTGATTGTTGAATTTACTGAATAATTTGGGATTTACGATTTGGGGTTTACGATTTAAAAATTAAAAAAATATGTTTGTACGAATAGTGAAATTAACGTTTCAAGAAGATAAAATTGACGCATTTTTAGCCAATTTTGAAGAAATTAAGCATCAAATTAGAAATTTTGAAGGCAATGAATTTTTAGAATTGTATCAAGATAAGCAAGATGCCCGAATTTTCTTTACTTACAGTTATTGGAAAGACGAAGAAGCTTTAGAAAAATACCGAAAATCAGCACTTTTCAATGAAGTTTGGACGTATACCAAATCACTTTTTGCCGACAAACCAGAAGCGTGGAGCGTAAATAAATTGGCAACTTTGGAGTAAAATTATAGCCGCGAATTATCGAATTTTTCGAAACACAGATTAAAGAAATTATTAAAATTTTTAAAATCTGTGTAATCTGTGTCAAAAAACAAATTAAAGTTTTAAGTTTCAAGTTAATCCTTTACTTTTGCGAAAAACAAAACAATTTTTAAACGTTTTAAACGTTAAACTATTATATGAAAGCACTTTTATTACGTGAAATAAAATCCTTTTTTGGTTCGCCAATTGGTTATTTAGTTATAGCCATTTTTCTGTTATTAAACGGATTGTTTCTTTGGGTTTTTGATGGAGATTTTAATATTTTAAATTCGGGCTATGCTGATATGAGTCCGTTTTTTAAATTAGCACCATGGATTCTGATTTTCCTAATTCCAGCAGTAACGATGAAAAGTTTCTCAGATGAAAAAAAACAAGGCACTTTAGAAATTCTATTCACCAAACCATTAAGCCTTTGGGAAATTGTAAACGGAAAGTTTTTAGGCGCTTTTATTTTAATTCTAATTGCTATCATTCCTACTTTATTTTACGTATTCATAGTTTCAAGTTTTACAGCTGCTCAAAGTAGTTTCGATTATGGTAGCACCATTGGTTCGTATTTTGGATTGTTGTTTTTAATTGGTGCTTACACCTCAATTGGTGTATTCACTTCTACCCTTTCAGACAATCAAATTGTGGCCTTTATTATTGCGGTTTTCTTATGCTTTTTCTTCTATTTTGGTTTTGATGGCTTATCTAATTTATTTGGAGGTTTCAGCAACATTATCAAAACATTAGGAATGGATTTTCACTTTAAAAGTATGAGTCGTGGGGTTTTAGACACACGAGATATTATTTATTTCATAAGTATCACCATCTTGTTTTTAGCTGGAACAGTGTATCAACTTAAATCGCTTAAATGGTAATGAAAGAAGTTCAAAAAAATAGTTTAAAAAAATTAGGATTCTTAGCCATAGGCTTATTCCTTTTAAACTTTGCGAGTTATTACATTTACAAGCGTTTCGATGTGACTCAAGATAAAAGATATACGCTTTCTGAAACCACTAAAAAAATTATTGCCGGTGTCGATTCGCCATTAATTATTGATGTGTTTTTAGAAGGGAATTTCCCGGCTGATTTTAAGAAGTTACAAACGGAAACCCGACAGTTATTAGAAGAATTCTCCGCTTATAATTCAAACATCACGTTCCAATTTGTAAATCCGATTGAAAAAGAGGAAGAACGTGTGGATGTGATGAAAAAATTCTTCGACAAAGGTTTAACACCAATCAATGTTTCTGTTGAAGATAAAGGAAAACAAACACAAGAAGTCGTTTTTCCTTGGGCTTTAGCTAATTATGGCGATAAAGGTGCGAAAGTGCAATTATTGAAAAACTTAATGGGCGCTTCTACAGAGAAAAAAGTAGAAAGTTCAGTACAACATTTAGAATATGCTTTCGCGGAAGCGATCAATAAAATTTCAAAAGAAAAACAACGTAAAATTGCTGTAATTAAAGGAAATGGCGAATTAGACGATATTTATATTGCCGATTTCTTAAAAACTATTCGTGATAATTATTATATCGGTCCAATAACTTTAGATTCTGTAGCTTCACAACCCGAAGCAACTCTAAAAGCCTTAAATGTTTACGATTTAGCGATTATTGCTAAACCAAGAGAAAAATTTACAGAACCAGAAAAACAAGTGTTAGACCAATTCATCATGAAAGGTGGAAAAACACTTTGGTTAGTGGATGGTACAACGGCTGAAATGGAACAATTGTATAATGAAAGCGGTACGACATTAGTTGCAGGTAACGATTTGAATTTAACAGATATGTTCTTCAAATACGGATTCAGAATTAATCCGCAAATGATTAAAGACGAACAAGGAACGCCTATAAAATTAGCTTCCGGAAATGAAGGTAGCGAAACCCAAATGGAACAATATGTTTGGAAAATGGCACCATATATTTATCCAGCTTCAAAACATCCTATCGTAAAAAATACAGATGGCGTAAAATTCGATTTTTGTTCACCAATTGAATTATTAAATAGTACAAATTTTGATGGTGTAAAAAAGACTATTTTATTAGAAAGCTCTCAGTTTTCTAAAGTTATTGGAACGCCAACAACGGTATCTTTAGAAATGATTAGTGAAGAAACTTCTCCAAAAGATTACATAAAAGGCGGATTTATTCCTGTTGCGGCTTTATTAGAAGGTTCTTTTACTTCTATGTATAACAATCGTGTGTTGCCTTTTAAAGATGCTAAATTTTTAAAGAAAAGTGTCCCAACTAAAATGATTGTCATTTCTGATGGTGATGTAATTAAAAATCAATTAGACAAAGGCGCTCCTATTGAATTAGGTTACGATAAATACACAGGACAATATTTCGGAAACAAAGAATTTATCCTAAATAGTGTAAATTACCTGTTAGATGACAACGGACTTATTAACATTAGAAGTAAAGATGTAACCTTACCTCTTTTAGATAAACAGAGTGTTCACGACAATTATAGTCAAACACAAATGCTAACGGTAGCGTTACCTATTGTATTATTAGGAATCTTCGGATTTTTATTTACGTATTTAAGAAAGAAGAAATACAACCGCTAGTTGTTAATAAGTATATTTTTAGATTAAGCAGTAACCCATTATATTTGTAAAGCAAAAAAATTAGATGATGATGAATTTTATAGTATCCAGTTCGTATTTATTAAAACAATTACAAGTTTTAGGAAGCGTTATTAATAGTAACAACACTTTACCTATTCTTGATAATTTTTTATTTGAATTAGATAACAATCAATTAAACGTTTCAGCTTCTGACTTAGAAACTACTATGTCGGCAAGTTTAGAAATTGAATCAAACAGTACAGGAAGTGTAGCTATTCCAGCAAAACTTTTGTTAGATATTTTAAAAACGTTTCCAGAACAGCCACTTACTTTTACAGTAGAAGAAAACAATACAGTAGAAATTAGCTCTAACTCTGGAAAATACGCTATTGCTTATGCAGCTGGCGAGGAATTCCCGAAAGCAGTAGCTTTAGAAGATCCATCAACAACAGTTATTCCTGCAGAAGTTTTAGCAACTGCAATTGGAAAAACAATTTTCGCAACAGGAAATGACGATTTACGTCCTGTAATGAGTGGTGTATTTTTCCAATTTTCTACAGAAGGTTTAATCTTTGTTGCTACTGATGCTCATAAATTAGTAAAATATGCACGTGCCGATGTAAAAGCGTCTCAAAGTGCAGAATTTATTATGCCTAAAAAACCTTTAAACATTTTAAAAGGAATTTTAGCGACTTCAGATGCAGAAGTTAAAGTAGAATACAACGACTCTAATGCTACGTATTCATTTGAAAACTATGTGTTAACGTGTCGTTTAATCGATGGGAAATATCCAAATTACGAAGCGGTTATTCCTAAAGAAAATCCAAATAAATTAATCTTAAGTCGTGTTACTTTTTTAAACTCGGTACGTCGTGTGGCAATTTTTGCTAACAAAACTACACACCAAATTCGTTTAAAAATTGCGGGTACAG
>JAULXA010000017.1:0-7887 GCA_032118875.1 Flavobacterium sp. | reverse complement strand
AAAAACATTTGCGTGATAATATAATCTGCTCCGTTTTTTATTTTTTGCTTTAAGAAATGGATATCACTATCTAAACTTGGTGCTTCCATATGTTTTTCGGGATAACCTGCTACTCCAATACAAAAATCAGTTTTAGAAGAATTTTGTAAATCGGCATCTAAATAAATTCCGTTATTTAAATCGTTAATTTGAGAAACCAATTCCGAAGCAAAAGCGTGACCTTCTTTTTCAGGTTTGAAGTAAATTTCACTTTTAACCGCATCACCACGAAGGGCTACCACATTATTAATTCCTAAGAAATCTAAATCGATTAATAGATTTTCCGTGTCTTCTTTAGTAAAACCACCACACAAAATATGTGGAATTGCATCTACATTATATTTATTCTGAATTCCGGCACAAATACCAACTGTTCCTGGACGTTTTTTTACAATTTTCTTTTGTAATAAACCATTTTCCAATTCTTTAAATTCATATTCTTCCCGATGATAGGTTACATCAATAAATGGCGGATTGAATTCCATTAACGGATCGATACTATCAAAAATAGATTGAATGTTTTGACCTTTTAATGGCGGTAAAATCTCGAAAGAAAACAAAGGTTTTCCGTTGGCTTTTTCTATATGTTGCGTTACTTTCATTGTAAGTTTTGAGTTACAAGAGATAAGGGATAAGGGATAAGTTTTAGGCTACTACTATACTTATGCCTTGTGCCTTTTCCCTCTTTGCTATTAATCTGTTATATTTGGCGCTAACCATTTGGTTGCTATTTCTGTTGAAATCCCTCTTCTTTTGGCGTAATCTTCTACTTGATCGTTTTTAATTTTTCCTAATCCGAAATATTTACTTTCCGAATTCGCAAAATAATATCCTGAAACCGAAGAAGCGGGCCACATCGCCATACTTTCTGTTAATTTTACTCCGATATTTTCTTCTACATTTAAAATATTCCAAATGGTTGGCTTCTCTAAATGGTCTGGACAAGCTGGATAACCTGGTGCCGGACGAATTCCTTTATAATTTTCTTTGATTAATTCGTTGTTCGTTAAATTTTCATCTGACGCATAACCCCAAATTTCTTTACGTACTTTTAAGTGTAAATATTCGGCGAAAGCTTCAGCTAAACGGTCGCCCAACGCTTTCGTTAAAATCGAATTATAATCGTCTAATTGGCTTTCAAATTCAGCGGCTTTTTCATCGACACCAAAACCTGTTGTCACACAAAAACAACCCATATAATCTTGTTTATTTGCTTCTTTTGGCGCGATAAAATCAGACAATGCGATATTTGGCGTACCAACTGTTTTTTGAGATTGTTGTCTTAAAGTTAGAAATTGGAAGCTGGAAGTTGGAAGTTGCACTTCGATATCATCATCATTGACTGTGTTAGCAGGATAAATCCCTAAAATTCCTTTAGCTTGAAACCATTTTTCAGAAACTATTTTGGCTAACATAACTTGTGCATCTTTAAACAAATCTGTGGCTTGTTCACCTACAACCTCATCCGTTAAAATCGCTGGATATTTTCCGAACAATTCCCACGATTGAAAAAATGGCGTCCAATCGATGAAATCAACTAGTTCGGATAATTCTACCTCAACAATTTTTGTACCTATAAAATTAGGTTGAATCGGTTCGAAAGTATTCCAATCAATTTTAAATTTATTTTGACGCGCTTGTTCAATCGTTAAGAAATTTTTCTCTCTTGCTCTGTTCAAATAACCTTCACGTAACGTGTCGTATTCTTCGCGTAAAGCGATGGAAAAATCTGATTTTGTTTCTGTATTTAATAAATTCGAAGCAACAGTTACTGCTCTAGAAGCGTCATTCACATGAACTACAGTCGCAGCATATTCTGGAGCAATTTTTACAGCCGTATGTGCGCGAGAAGTTGTGGCACCACCAATCATCACAGGAATTTTGATGTTCAACTTGTCCATTTCTTTGGCTAAATACACCATTTCATCTAACGAAGGCGTAATTAATCCGCTCAAACCAATAATATCAACCTTTTCTTTAATGGCTGCTTCAATAATTTTTTCTGGCGGAACCATCACACCTAAATCGATAATTTCGAAATTGTTACACGCTAAAACTACCGAAACAATATTTTTTCCGATATCGTGAACGTCACCTTTTACGGTAGCCATTAACACTTTTCCTGCAGATGATGAAGCTGTTGAATCTTTTTCTGCTTCAATAAATGGCAATAAATACGCCACGGCTTTTTTCATCACACGCGCTGACTTTACAACTTGAGGCAAAAACATTTTTCCGCTTCCGAATAAATCTCCTACCACATTCATTCCGTTCATTAAACTGATTTCGATGACTTCGATGGCTTTATTAGCACTTAATCGAGCTTCTTCTACATCAATTTCTATAAATTCATCAATTCCTTTTACTAAAGAATGGGTTAATCTTTCTTGAACTGGATCATTACGCCATTCGGCAATTGCTTTTTCGTTTGCTTTATAATCGCCTTTGAAACTTTCGGCTAAATCTAGAAGTCTTTCTGTGGCGTCTTCTCTTCTATTTAAAAGAACATCTTCAACATGTTCTAATAAAACCTTGTCAATTTCATCGTAAATTTCTAACATTTCTGGATTTACGATTCCCATCGTCATTCCATTTTGAATGGCGTGATATAAAAACGCAGAATGCATCGCTTCACGTACTTTATCGTTACCACGGAAAGAAAACGAAACATTACTTACTCCACCAGAAATATTCGCATATGGCAAGTTTTCACGAATCCATTTTGTCGCTTGGAAAAAATCTAAAGCGTTTAATTTATGTTCGTCCATTCCAGTTGCAACTGGAAAAATATTTGGGTCGAAAATGATATCTTCTGCAGGAAAACCGACTTGGTCCACTAAAATATCATAACTTCTTTTACAAATTTCAATTCTTCTTTGGTAATTATCTGCTTGTCCAACTTCATCAAAAGCCATCACAATTACAGCCGCACCATATCGTTTAATTAATTTGGCATGATGAATAAAAGTTTCTTCTCCTTCTTTTAAGGAAATAGAATTTACAACAGCTTTTCCTTGCACGACTTTTAAACCGGCTTCGATGATTTCCCATTTCGAACTATCAATCATTACGGGAACACGAGCAATATCTGGTTCGGCCGCAATTAAATTCAGGAATTTTGTCATCGCGTACACGCCATCTAACATTCCTTCATCCATGTTAATGTCGATAATTTGCGCACCGCCTTCTACTTGTTCACGCGCAACAGAAAGTGCTTCATCGTATTTTTCTTCTTTAATTAATCGAAGAAATTTACGAGAACCTGTGACATTGGTTCTTTCACCTACATTAACGAAAATAGATTCTTCGGTAATGAAAAGAGGTTCTAAACCTGAAAGTTGTAAATTTATTTTATTGTTTCTTGACATCTTGTTTTTATCATCTTGTGACTTCTATTTTAAAGCACACTACTTATTCTTCTATAATTTTTCGCAACCTCTTTCCAAAAGATTTTACTTTGATTGTAGTGCTTTTTTATTTTAATTATAATCTGTTTCATTTTTAGCTTTTTTAAAATCCATTTAGAATAGTAAATAGCTAAATGAAATTTTTATTCTGATTTTCTAGGTTCAAATTCGGCGGCAACTTCTGCAATTAATTTGATGTGTTCTGGAGTTGTACCACAGCAACCACCAATAATATTTATCAAATTATCTTGTAAATATTCCCGAATTAACGCTTGCATTTCTACTGGTGTTTGATCGTATTCTCCGAAAGCATTTGGCAAACCAGCATTTGGATGAGCCGAAATATTCAATTGTGTATTATGCGCTAATCGTTTTAGATAAGGTTTCAACTGATCTGCACCTAACGCACAATTAAAACCAACGCTTAACAACGGAATATGTTGAATAGAAATTAAAAACGCTTCTACGGTTTGTCCGGATAATGTTCTTCCTGAAGCATCTGTTATTGTTCCAGAAACCATGATTGGAATATCTAAGTTTCTTTCTTCTTTCACTTCTTCGATTGCAAAAAGTGCGGCTTTAGCATTTAACGTATCGAAAATAGTTTCTACTAAAAGCACGTCTGAACCACCATCAATTAAAGCGTTTACTTGTTGTTTATACGCAATTCTTAAATCGTCAAAAGTTACAGCGCGATAGCCTGGGTCATTCACATCTGGTGACATAGACGCTGTTCTGTTTGTTGGTCCGATGGAACCTGCAACAAAGCGCTTCTTATCTGTAAATTCGTCAGCAACTTCACGAGCAATTTTGGCGGATTGGTAATTTAATTCGTATACCAAATCTTCCATATGATAATCGGCCATACCAATTGTAGTTCCTGAAAAGGTATTGGTTTCCACAATATCAGCTCCAGCCTGAAAATACAAACGATGCACTTCTTTCACCGCTTCTGGTTGTGTAAGAGAAAGTAAATCGTTGTTTCCTTTTAAAGGATGTGGGAAATCTTTAAATCGTTCGCCACGAAAATCTTCTTCTTCAAATTTATTGCGTTGCAACATCGTACCCATTGCACCATCCAGAACTAAAATTCTTTCTTTAATGGCTTGATAGATGTTACTTTTAGATGTTAAAGTTGATGTGTTCGTATTTGACATTTTAATGCTATTTGTTATATATAAAAATTATTCATGCATGGCTACACTCGTTAAAAATGAAACGTGTGTAAACTTAAAATTGAGATCAGCGAAAAGTGGTGAAAATTTTCTGGTTATCTGTTTCCGATAAAAAAATCGGAATAGAATGTAGCACCTTCTACAAGTGTAGGGTTGCTAAGGTTTCGTTGGGTCTAATCCCTCCACCTTTCGTGATAACAATCATTATGTTTATGAACGTTGCAAAGGTAACAAAAAAATATAAAAAAGAAATATTTTCTAAATTTTAATTAAAAAAAGAGCATAAATAGTTTTTTATTCTTGTTTAATAAAATAACGGAGAATAAAAAACTATAAAAAATTCTTTTAAGCTATATTTTATCGATAATTCTTAAAATATCACCAAAAACACCTCGAGCTGTTACAGATGCTCCTGCTCCTGCTCCTTGAATTACGATAGGTCTTTCTCCATATGATTCGGTGTAAATTTCAAAAATGGAATCAGAACCTTTTAGTTGTCCTAAAGCGGAACTTTCTGAAACAGAAACCAATTTTACTTCTAAATTTCCTTTATCTTGTTGTAAATCGCCAGACAATTCTCCGATATAACGCAGTACATTTCCTTTCTCCTGATTTTCTTTAATTGTTTTATAATGAAAATCTAACAGTTGTAAATTTTCTAAGAAATTAGATGTCGTTAACGATCTTAATTCCACTGGAATTAAATTCTGAATATCAATTTCATTCAATTCGTTTTGCAAATCTAATTCGCGTGCTAATATCAGTAATTTTCTGGCTACGTCGTTTCCACATAAATCTTCACGTGGATCTGGTTCTGTGAAACCTAAAGCGATTGCTTCTTTCAATACTTCACTAAATGGTTTATCTTCCACAGAAAAATGATTAAAAATATAACTCAGCGTTCCTGAAAACACACCTTTAATTTTGGTGATATTTTCTCCTGAAAGGTGCAATAATTTAATCGTATCAATTAATGGTAAACCTGCTCCAACATTAGTTTCGTATAAATAATTTTTCTGATTGTCTTCTAAAGCATTTCGAATATCTTTATAAAAACCATAACTTAAGGTATTGGCAATTTTATTTGAAGAAACTACATCGAAACCATTTTCAATAAGTTCAATATAATTTTCTACAAAATCGCTACTTGCCGTGTTATCTACTGCGATTAAATTTTCTAAATGATTTTCTTTCGCATAGTTAATGATATCCTTAACCTCGTAAGCTTCTCCACTAGAGGCGATTTCAGATTTCCAATTTTCATTGATTCCTGCTTCATTAATTACCAATTTTGTAGAATTCGCAATCGCAAAAATATTCAGTTTGATTCCTTTCTTGATTTCAATGTTTTTGGCAGATGACAAAACCTGATCAATTAAAGTGGAGCCTACTAAACCATGTCCGAAAATAGCGATATTTATCTTTTTTGTTAAACCAAAAATCTCTACATTAATAACATTTAACGCCCGTTTTAAATCGGTTTTCTTCACTACCAAACTCACACTATTTCCAGTAATGATGTTGTTAAATAAAATAGGTGTGATTTTATTTTTAACCAAAGACGAGTACAACTTGTGAAATGTACTTAAATCTTGACCTGTAATAGAAATGGCTGCAATATTATTATCTACAGAAACTTTACTTACATCGCCAAAAAGCAATTCATTTGAAAACTCTTTTTCCAAACCTTGCAAGGCTTCTGTAGCTCTTTCTGTGCTTACTACAATTCCGATTCCCCTTTCTGACGAGCCTTGCGAAATGATACTTACACTAATTTTAAGATTAGCCATTACACTGAAAATTCGTGCATCTACACCCGCTTTTCCTAATAAACCTTTACCTTCTAAATTGACTAAAGAAACATTATCTAAAACGGATAATTCTTTAATTCCTTTGTACTTGAATCCTTTTTCTTCTGATTTTAAAATTGACATAATTAAGTTGTGTGTTTAGTGTTAAAAATTGTTTTTAAAATATTGTTTAATCTTTCATATTCTATCAGGAAAGCATCGTGTCCGTGGATGGAATTTATTTCATGATAGGTTAAGTTTTTCGTGAGGTTACTTAATAAATTATGCGTGTTTATATTTTCATTTGGTGCGAAAAAATAATCGCTATTAACAGCTATTTGATGAATTTTTGTCGGACTTTTTATTGCGAAATCTTTTAAATCATTTTCAGTGGTAGTTTCGCCAATGGTTTTTAACAGATGATTCATTAATTTGTAGGCGCTTAATTCAAATCGACCTGTTAATTTTTCTCCGTGATGCAACAACCAGGATTCAACTTTATAACTATTTTGATGGTCATTTCTTTCCGAATTGAATTTCGCTGTTAGTGATTGTGGCGTTCTATACAACAACATAGCGTGCAATCTGGCATCGTGAATTGGGTTTTTAGAATTATTCAGTATCGCATCTTGTACTAATACATTTCCGATTAGCCAATCGTTAGCTTTCCAATTTGTTGCAATAGGAACTAAATTCTGAATGGCATTTGGTTTTATAAAAGCCATTTCCCAAGCGATGGCACCACCTAAACTTCCACCTATAACCGCAAAAAGCTGGTTGATTTTTAAATATTCTAAACCTTTCCAAAAAAGAGAAGCGATATCTTTTGTTGTGAAACTTTTATAATTTTCAATTAAATTTTCCACGTCAGCATCGTACCCATTCCCTGGAATATTGAATGCGATTATCGTATATTTTTTGGTATCAATTACTTTATTTTCACCGACAACATTATTCCACCAACCTTTTTCACCAGCTACATTTGAATTTCCGGTTAAGGCGTGATTTACCAATACAATTGGCGCCATTCCGATAGGTAAACCAAAAGTTTGAAAGGATAAGTTGATTTTACAAACCTCACCCGATTGCAGTAAAAAGTTTGCTATTGTTATATTTTGCAATGTTTCCATTTATTTTTAAACTAAAGTTATTTTATTGAGATCCTGAAACTGGTTCAGAATAAAAAAACCCTTTTGAACAATTGCCAAAAGGGTTTTTAGTTGAACTAAAACTAAGATTACATCTTCCGCTTTTGGCAATAGTTTTGACGCATACTAAACATAGTACGCATTTTCATTGTTGTGTAGTTTATGGTTTGGATGGCTTGTTTCATTCTTAAAATTCTTTATGTTTTTTTAATTCAGGTAAAAAAAAACCTCTGCAGTTTGCAGAGGTTAAATTGTATAACTTTTAAAATATTTAAAACTATGCAATACTTAGCCTCTGCGGAAAATCCCACATCATAAAGCGCATAGT
>JAULXA010000016.1:0-24794 GCA_032118875.1 Flavobacterium sp. | reverse complement strand
AGCTGTAATTTTTTGCTTTTCATTAATAGATTCCTCCATAACAGCAACGCTAATTTCTGAATTTTTAGCAATACCCATTGCTTCTTTTACTTCAGGAACAGGAGCAACAGCAGGTTTTTTAGCGGTGCACCCATAAGCTACAGCAAGTGTAAATAATCCAATTATAAATTTAGAATTCATTTATTATAGTTTTTAGTAATTAGTTTTCAAATATATAAAAACAATTGATTCTATTTTAAAATTATCTATTTCTTATTTTAAAGTCAAATACGCATAAATTGCTTCTCTTTGCTCATCTGAAATTTTTGCTTTAGGTTGCATTCTTAACATAATTGATTGCCATTCTTCTGCAGAAAAACTGGATGCTGTTGGTAAATCATGACATTTTCCACACTTAGATTCATACATATCTTTTCCTTGATTTTTGTGCTCAGACATTGCCATTTTTGCAAATTTACTATCTGGAGTCAACGTCATAGAACAAGATGTAAGTAGAAAAACAACAGTAGCGGATAAAATAAGTTTTTTCATAGATTATAAATTATAGTTTTCGGTTTTCAAATATATAAAAAATCCGTTCCGATTTAGTATCGGAACGGATTTTAACATTTATTTTTTTATAAAAAAATCTCTTATTTAACGTCCATTAATTCTACGTCAAATACTAAAGTTGCATTTGGTGGAATAACACCTCCAGCACCACTACTTCCGTATCCTAAGTAAGATGGAATTACAAAACGAGCTTTATCTCCAACTTTCAACAAAGCAATACCTTCGTCCCAACCTTCAATAACTTGTCCAACTCCTAATTGAAAATCAATCGGTTGTTTTCTTTTGTATGATGAATCAAATACTTGACCATTTTCTAAAGCTCCTTGATAGTGTACAGAAACTTTTTTACCTTTTTCTGCTTGTACTCCACTACCCTTTTGGATAATTTGGTAACGTAAACCACTTTCTGTTTTTTCAAAACCAGCAGCTAATTTTTCCATTGCATCTTCCGCAGCTTGTTTTTCTAAAGACATTCTTTTTTCACGTCCACCTTTAAAAGAAATAAACGCTTCAATTGCATTCCAGTTTTTAGCTTCATCACCCACTCTAATGATTTCGATAGAATCTAAAGCATCATTTCCAGCAACTGCATCAACTACATCTTGTCCTTCTACAACATGTCCAAAAACAGTATGTTTACCGTCTAACCAATTCGTTGGAACGTGTGTAATGAAAAACTGAGAACCGTTAGAACCTGGACCTGAATTTGCCATAGACAACACACCTGGTTTGTCATGTTTTAATTCTGGATGAAATTCATCATCAAATTGGTAACCTGGTCCGCCAGTTCCTTGTCCTTGTGGGCAACCACCTTGAATCATGAAATCTGGAATAACTCTATGAAACTTTAAACCATTGTAAAAAGGTTGTCCCATTGGTTTTGCTTTGTTTTCTAATTGACCTTCAGCCAAACCTACAAAGTTCCCAACTGTTCCAGGCGTTTTATCGTGAGTTAACTTTACTAAAATGGCACCTTTTGCTGTATTAAATTTAGCGTAAATTCCGTCTTGCATTGCTTTTTATTTTTAAATTAAAGTGCAAATTTACTACTTTTTTACCTATATTTGATTGGTTTTTAACCAAAAAATAACATCTCAAAATGAATTCAGAAAACTACCTTCAAATAAACAAACAGACTTGGAACAATAAAGTTTCCATTCATGTTGCTTCCGATTTTTACGAACAAGAAAAATTTATCAACGGAAAAATTAGTTTACCACAAACCGATTTAGAAGCACTTGGCGATATTTCTGGAAAAAGAATTTTGCACTTGCAATGCCATTTTGGTCAGGATAGTTTGTCTTTAGCTCGATTAGGCGCTAAAGTTACAGGAATTGATTTTTCTGAAGAAGCTATTGCAAAAGCCAAAGCATTAAATGAAAAATTAGGTTTAGACGCTGAATTTATTTGTTGTGATGTCTATGACACATTACAACATGTTACTGAAAAATATGATATTGTTTATACTAGTTATGGAACAATTGGCTGGTTACCCAATTTAGATAAATGGGCTTCGGTAATTGCTGGCGCATTAAAACCAAACGGGAAATTTGTGTTTTTTGAATTTCATCCTGTGGTTTGGATGTACGATAATAATTTTAATGAAGTGTTTTATAATTACTTTAAATCAGAACCTATTTACGAAGAAGAAACAGGAACATATGCAGACAAATCTGCTGAAATTGAAAACAATACCATAACTTGGAATCATAGTTTAAGTGAAGTGTTTCAATCTCTTCTTAAACAAAATATTAGCATTAATAATTTTCAAGAATATAATTACTCGCACTACAACTGTTTTAATCTTGCTGAAGAGTTTGAACCAGGCAAATTTCGTATTCAAAAATTCGGAAATAAAATTCCGATGATGTATGGAATTGTTGGGGAATTAAAATTATAATTTAATTGTTTCAAGTTTAATGTTTCAGGTTTTTGTTGTTTATCTTTGCGACTTGAAACCTGAAACAAAGAAAACAAAATCATTATGCGCGTAGATATCATTACCGTTTTACCAGAATTAATAAGAAGTCCGTTTGAAGGTTCTATGATGAGAAGAGCCATTGATAAAGGCTTGGTAGAAGTTCACTTTCATAATTTACGCGATTATAGCACGAACAAACAAAAAAGTGTTGACGATTATCAATTTGGCGGAGGGGCTGGAATGGTGATGAATATTCAACCCATTGACGATTGCATTACCAAACTAAAAAGTGAACGCGAATACGACGAAATTATATACATGACACCAGATGGAGAAACGTTAAACCAAAAAATGGCGAATTCGATGTCGATGTTAGGGAATTTAATTATTTTGTGTGGACATTATAAAGGTGTGGATCAACGTGTGCGTGATATGCATATTACTAAAGAAATTTCTATTGGCGATTATGTTTTGTCTGGTGGCGAATTAGGTGCCGTAATTTTATGCGATGCCTTGTTCCGATTGATTCCTGGTGTTTTAAGTAATGAAACTTCTGCCTTAACAGATAGTTTTCAAGATAATTTATTGTCGCCTCCTATTTATACGCGTCCTGCTGAATATAAAGGTATGAAAATCCCAGATATTCTATTAAGTGGTAATTTCCCAGAAATAGAAAAATGGCGCGAACAAAAAGCTTACGAACATACAATGGCAAGACGACCAGATTTGTTGGAAGAGTAATATATTTGTTTACATTAACTTAAAAACTAATTTATGCTATATCGAATAATATACTTAAGTTCCGGTTTAAATGACTTAACATCTTCAGATGTTAAAGAAATTCTCGTAAAAGCAAAAGATAATAATAGAGCTAAAAATATCACTGGAGTATTATTGTATTTAGACAAAAATTTCATTCAAGTTCTTGAGGGAGAAAAAGAGGATATTATAAAATTATATCAAAAAATAAGTTTAGATCACAGACACAAAAATGTAATTAAAGTTATTGAAGGAAATATTGCATCTCGACAATTCGATAAATGGGATATGGGATTCATTGAGATAGATTCAGATGATTTAAAAGATTTAAGTGAATATAAAGATTTTAATTTTAAAAATATTTTTTCAAAAACAGATTTTATTGCAGAAACTTTTTTAACTACTTTTCTTAAAAGTCATAGAGGTACATTATAATAAAAAAATCCCGAGCAAAACTCGGGATTTTCTATACTATTAAATTCGTAAATCTAAAATCTGTAATCGTAAATTAATTATACATTTTAGCACGCAATTCTTTAATTTTATCGTCTTCTAAATATTCATCAAACGTCATGTAACGGTCGATTACACCATTAGGCGTAATTTCTAAAATTCTGTTTCCAACAGTTTGTGCGAATTCGTGGTCATGTGTGGTTAATAAAATCGAACCTTTAAAGTTGTTTAACGAGTTGTTAAATGCAGTAATTGATTCTAAGTCTAAGTGGTTTGTTGGTTCGTCTAACATTAAAACGTTAGCTCTAATCATCATCATACGAGACAACATACAACGTACTTTTTCTCCTCCAGAAAGTACATTACATTTTTTTAACGCTTCTTCACCAGAGAAAATCATTTTTCCTAAGAAGCCACGAACATAAACTTCATCACGTTCTTCTTCTGTTTTTACCCATTGACGTAACCAATCTACTAAGTTTAAATCTACATCATCAAAAAAGCTGTGGTTTTCAACTGGTAAATACGATTGTGTTGTTGTTACTCCCCAATCAAACGTTCCTGAATCTTGTTTTTTCAAACCGTTTAAAATATCGTAAAAAGCAGTTGTAGCACGAGAATCTTTAGAGAAAACTACAATTTTATCACCTTTTGCCATATTTAAATGTACATCTTTAAATAACAATTCACCATCTTGAGTGATTGATAAATTTTGCACATTTAAAATTTGATCTCCAGCTTCACGCTCTGTTTCAAAAATAATGGCAGGATATCTTCTACTAGATGGTTTAATTTCATCTAAGTTTAATTTTTCAATCATTTTCTTACGAGAAGTTGCTTGTTTTGATTTCGCAACATTGGCACTAAAACGACGAATAAATTCTTCTAATTCAGCCTTTTTCTCTTCTGCTTTTTTGTTTTGTTGTGCTTTCTGACGAGCCGCTAATTGACTACTTTCGTACCAGAATGTATAGTTTCCAGAATAGTGTGTGATTTTCGCAAAGTCGATATCAGAAATATGTGTACAAACCGCATCTAAAAAGTGACGGTCATGCGATACTACTAAAACCGTGTTTTCATAATTTGCTAAGAAATTCTCTAACCAACCGATAGTTTCAAAATCCAAATCGTTGGTAGGCTCATCCATAATTAAAACATCAGGATTACCAAATAAAGCCTGAGCTAATAACACACGAACTTTTAGTTTTCCTTCTAATTCGCCCATCAAAGTATAATGATGTTCGGCACCAATTTCTAAATTTGATAATAAGGAAGCTGCATCACTTTCAGCATTCCAACCATTCATTTCATCAAATTTTAATTGCAACTCACCTATTCTATCTGCATTTTTATCATCATAATCTGCATACAAAGCATCCATTTCAGATTTAATAGCATGCAATGTTTTATTTCCAATCAAAACCGTATCTAAAACCGTATATTCATCAAACATATTGTGGTTTTGATTTAAAACCGACATACGTTTACCTGGTTCTAAAATTACTCTACCCGCAGTAGGATCCATTTCACCGGCAATTATTTTTAGGAATGTAGATTTTCCGGCACCATTAGCACCAATAATTCCGTAACAGTTACCTTGTGTGAAAGTAGTATTTACTTCGTCGAATAATATTCTTTTACCAAATTGTACCGATAAATTAGAAATTGTAAGCATGTATTATTTGTTTTAATTTGCGGCAAAATTAACAAAAATGAACGAGTTTTCACGCTTTTTATTTTTATTATTCTGTTACCTATTTTTAACGTCATATTAACATGAATACTATTTTGAAAGAAATATATTTGTTACATTAATAAAATTCCCCTCTATGCAAAAAAAATACGCTTATATAAATTTTATTCTACTTTCAATTCTGCTTACATCGATGACTTCATGTAAAGATGGTATTATAGGTGGCAATCATGTTGCTTATTTTGGTGGTGAAATTGAAAATCCAAAAAATAATTTTGTTGTTTTCATGAAAAATGATAAAGTTATTGATACTTTTTATTTAGATAAAGAAAATCGATTTTTTCATAAATTCGATTCATTAACACCCGGATTATACAGTTTTAAACATGATCCAGAATATCAATATGTGTTTTTTGATAAGAACGATAGCATAATGGTTCGTTTAAATTGTAATGATTTTGACAATACATTAATGTTTTGTGGAAGAGGTGATGAAAAAAACAACTTTATGATGGAATTGTTTTTGAAAGACGTGGAATTGAAAAACAACATGTTTGACGTATATGAAAAAGACGAAAAAGTCTTTACTAAATATGTAGATTCCTCCTATCAAAATACAACCAAATTATATAACAAAAGAAAGTCGTTTATCAATTGGTCTGAAGAATTTGATGAGATAGCAAAAGCTAATATCGAATTAAATTACGCATACAAAAAAGAAATTTTCCCTATTCTACATGAATTCAAAACAGGTAATAGTATTAAAACTAATTTACCAAAATCATATTACAGTTATAGAAATAAAATTGATGTAAATCAACCTAATTTATTACATTATTCGCCATTTATTAATTACATGACGAGTATGTTGAACAATATTGTATTGACGGAGTGCAAAGGCCATTTAGATGACATGAGTTTAGAAAACAATATCAAAAAATTACAAATTGCCGATACATTAATAAAAGACAAGCATGTAAAAAATTTAGTGGTAAATAACATTGCTAATATGTATTTATTATCAGATCAATGTTCTGTAAATAATGGAAAGTTTTTCAATTTGTATTCTAAAATGGTTTCAGACGAAAAATTGAAAACAAAAGTTATGCAAACGGCAGAAAACATTAAAAAACTAAAAAACAATAATGTTTTACCAGATGTTAGTTTATTAGATTCGAATAAAAAATCTGTTAAAATTAAAGACTTATTAACTAAAAAAACAATAATTTATTTCTGGACCAAACAAGCAGATTCTCATTCTTTTCACTCTCATAAAAAAGTAGACGAATTAAAATTAAAATATCCAGACATTCAGTTCATAGCTATAAATATCAATAATTCTCAAGAAGATTGGTTAAAAGAAATTAAGGATAAAAACTACAACAATTCAATTGAGTTACGTGCGACAGATTTCGAAGAACTAAAAGAAAAATGGGTAATTAATAAGGTTTACAGAACCATGATTATCAACAAAAACGGCACAATCAATGATGCTTTTGTGAGTATGTTTGATGCTAATTTTGAAAGCTATTTGAAGTAGACAATCAGATGCTGAAACAAGTTCAGCATGACAAAATAAAAAAAGGCGTTCAAATCATATGAGCGCCTTTTTTTTATTATTGTTAAGAAAGTATTATTTATTTCCTTTTTCGTAATCTGCAACGAATTGTGCGATTCCTAAATCCGTCAACGGGTGTTTCAATAAACCTGTAATTGAAGATAATGGACCTGTCATTACATCAGCACCAATTTTTGCACAGTTTACAACGTGCATAGTGTGACGAACTGAAGCGGCTAAAATTTGAGTTTCAAAACCATAGTTATCATAAATTTGACGAATTTCATCAATTAAATTTAAACCATCAGTTGAAATATCATCTAAACGACCTAAAAATGGAGAACAATAAGTTGCACCAGCTTTAGCTGCTAATAATGCTTGTCCAGCCGAGAATATTAAGGTTACGTTTGTTTTAATTTCTCTATCTGAAAAATATTTACACGCTTTAATTCCTTCTTTAGTCATTGGTAATTTCACTACGATTTGATCGTGTAAATCTGCCAATTCTTCACCTTCTTTAATCATGCCTTCAAAATCAAGAGCATTTACTTCTGCACTTACATCGCCATCAACTAAATTACAAATATCTACATAATGTTTTAAGATGTTGTTTTTTCCAGTAATACCTTCTTTAGCCATTAAAGATGGATTTGTAGTCACACCATCTAAAATTCCTAATTCTTGAGCTTCCGCGATGTCTTTTAAATTTGCTGTATCAATAAAAAATTTCATTTTTCGTATATTTAATTAAGTTGTCTATAAATTCTTTTTACAAAATTACGATTTAAAACTTCAATATCAAGTTTCAATTATAATTTATAATGGTTCATTAATATTTTCTCGTACATTTTATCTGGTAGAATTCTTTTTAAAACGATGGAGAATTTTTGCATAAAAGCTCCCACTTTATAATGAATTTTTGGATTTTTTGTTTCGATAATTTGATGAATGGCAATTGCCATTTCTATAGGATTACTTCCGCCAGAAACGTGATCATTCATCATATCCAATTGCGTTTGATAAACTTTCTCGTAAGAAGAACCTTTTATAACGGGTGCATGAAATCTTCTTGAAGCAATATCTGTAGCAAAATCACCTGGTGCCACGTTAGTAATATGAACGCCAAATGCTTTGGTTTCCATTCGTAACGATTCTGTAATTAATTCTAAAGCGCCTTTTGATGATGAATAAATACTTCTGAAAGGCAATCCCATATAACCAGCAATTGAAGTAATATTGATAATTAAACCACTTTTTTGAATGCGCATTTGTGGTAAAACCGCTTTCATGGTTTCAATAGGTCCGAAAACATTGGTTTCAAAATTATTTTTAATTTCTTCTAACGGAATTTCTTCTAATGGCCCTGTAATTCCAACTCCAGCGTTATTAATTAGCACATCAATTCTTCCTTCTAATTCTAAAACTTTTGCAATACAAGATTTAATTGAATCCGAATTTCGTACATCTAAATCGACCAATTTTATTTTTGAATTGGAAACGGTTGAAGCATTTCTACTTGTTCCGTAAACGATGAATCCTTTTTCTAATAAGAATTCACCAATGGCTTTTCCAATTCCTGATGAACCACCAGTTATAAGTATGACTTTTTTCATTTTTTATAAGGTATATACAGTATGTAGTAAGGCTAAAAACAAAATAAAAATTAACATAAAAAGATTAAAGAAATAGAAAAAACTTAATTTTAAAAATGTTTTAAATCTGGATTCTTGATAAAATTTTCGATACGATTTATAGAATATGATTTGAAGAATTAGAAACACGATAAATTCGTACAAAGTATTACATTCATAACCAGTTAAACCAACTAAAGTTGAAATGATTGCAGAAAATGAAAGTATTAATAAAAAAGTTGAGAAGAAGTGAAAGGTAAAAATACCATGATCAAAAAACCACCATTTCTTTTTATCATGTGTTAACCATAAACCAAAAGCAAAAAATGGCATAAAGAAGAAAATCCATTTTGGTAAATTTGAAATGGCTTTATGAAACATCATTTTATAAATTTGACGAAGCGTATAATCTTTATTTAATTTTGCTACTTTATCATTAATATTTTTATCAATCCAAGATTTTTCTTCACCTTTTTGGGGGCTATTTCCAACAAATCTTACTTTATCATTGAATATGTTTTTTTTATCAAAATCACTATTTTTAGTTTCTGTGTCTTCTGTTACAACTTTTTCCATATCATGAAAAACAAAGGCATTAAATACAAAAAAGGCGAAAAAGTTGATAAAAATGAAAAGTTTAACTGGCGCCATAAATGCTTTTCTTCTACCTTGAAGATAGATAATTGACAATGTTGCTGGTGTATACAACAAATATTTTATTGCTTTCCAAAAACTGTTATCATAATGTACCAAATCCTCTAAAAAGTGAGTAAATAGATAATGAAATGATTTTTTAGTTTCTGTATTTTCTTGTCCGCATGATGGGCAAAAACGTACTTTTACTTCATCTCCACAATTTTGGCAAGTTGTATCTTCTCTTAATTTACCGTGACTCATTCCTTTTTATTTAGATGATGTAAAACTAAATAAAAAAAAGTGCATACAAAAGTTTGTATGCACTTTAAAACTACTTTAAAAACAAATTACTTTTTGTCTTTTTTCTTTGTGTCACAAGAAGCTTCTTTTTTACCTGAATCTCCACAACATTTTTTACCGTTTACAGAACATGATTTTTCTGTTTTCTCTTTTTTCTTTTGTTTTGGTTCTTGTGCATTTGTAGTTGTTGAAAATAAAAATGCTACTGCTGCTACTAAAATTAAATTTTTCATTTTGTTTGATTTTAATGGTTATTATTATTTGTTGTTAATTGATAATTACTTTTTTAGTGCAATAAAATTTATTGTCTAAAATAAATGTGATGAACTGAATTTTGTCTTCTGAATTTACTAAATTAAAAGTCATTGAATTGTTTCCTTGTTTTAATCCGTCAATTTCTCCATCATCTAGCAATTGGCCGCTTTCATTAGTCACAAAATAATCTAAAGTGGCTACATATGGTAAATAAAACTGAATGGAAACCGCATCTTCTTTGGTTGGATTTGGAGAAACGGTGAAAGTAAATTCATTTTTGCCTTCAATACTAGTTTGACCTAATATGGCGTTTTTAATTAATTTAACTTCATAAATAGTTGCTCCAGCGCTTGTAGTATTAGTTTCATTATTGGTAAACGGATTTATCGAAGGACTATCAATTCCACCATAAATATGACCGATTACAAATTCGTTAGCTGTAATATCATTTAGTTTTATGACTTCATTTGAATAATGTGGCAAGTTTTTATTTGGAATAAATTCTGCTCCAGCACCTTTTAAATTTGGCATTTCTACATCCAATTTATATTCAGATAAATCGCCGTTTGCTGCTCGAGATGTTCGACTAATTGTTTTTACGAAAGGCACATTATCATCTTGAACTAAAGTTGTTCCGTTATAATAATATCTGCTAATTCCACCAAAAAATAAATTATGCATTTTATTGTCAATTCCATCATACAAACCTACTTTCGCACTGTGATAATTGCTTAAATATTGATTAAACTGAGTTTGAGGAAAATAACCACTCGTTTTAATATCTACTGGATATAAGAAAGGTAAATCGGCATTAATTTGAAAAACGCCTGATGAAATGGTATAACCTTCTTCCCCATTTGGAAAAACCTGTGGCACCAAATTATAATCACGACGATGTAAATGCACGATATCTTCCACAAAAGAATAATTCGCAAAACTCAATTGTGTTCCCGAATTATCAATCGTAAATTTCTGCACTTTGTTGACATAACTCTGTACGAAAGTTGGATTATTCATGGGATTGTATCTTCCTGTAAACACTTGTCCACCAATCAAATAAAACTCATTTCCAATTTTCCCTAATTGTCCACCTGTATTTTGAAAAATAGGATTGGTAATTTGTTTAAAATTTGGAGCAATTGAAGTTCCATTGATAACCGCAGTAATTAGATTCGGTACATCAATACTAGTTAATTTATCAAAAGTTACATGATCATTAAGTGATTCTGAAAAAGCATAACCACCAACAATATACAAAGCGTCACCATCTTGATAAAAGTTCATGTTTGTCGCTTGCAATTGTTCTTTTAAACCTGTCGTTAAAGTACTTAATGAAGTAGACCAAAACTGTTGCGCTGCCACATCAATTACAATTATACTAGAATTATTTAGTGAATTTGGAAAGGCATTAAAAGGTTGTCTGGCGTGAACACCATCTTTTCTTCCACCAATAATTAACCATTTTCCATTATGTTGTGCAAATGCATACGAATGTAAACCTTGTAAACCTGGAATAGTTATAGAAGTAAGCTGTACGTTATATTCAAACGTACTTTGTGCAATGCTTACTTTGTAAAAAAGTAAGATTACAATAATTAAATATTTTTTCATTTATAAATAGTAATGAGTTATTCCGCTAATAGCTTTGAAAAGAATTAGCAGTGAAATAATTTAAACTGAGATATTTATGAAAAAATTTTAGGTGGTTGCCAAATGGAATTTTGGTATTTAGAAATAAGATTTTCTTGGTAATAGATCTTATCTTTTTTGGAAGTAATTGTTACTGTTTTAGCAGGTGCTTTATATAATTTTGAATGCAGATAGTTTACGGGTGTAAAACTCAAACTCATAATGATTTTACCTTTTTCACAACCACTACCACTTTTAAAATCATTTTTATTACAAGAAGATGATTTGCAAGTTTCACTTAACTGCATTTTGATAACTCTCACAGATGGAAGAGCCATTAATGCAGTTAAATAGAAACAAAATGTTATAGCAAATAATCTCATTAATTTATATTTATAAAACTTTACTTTGACACATAAAGTCAGTTCTTGGTAAATCTGTTTTTGCAATAGCATTAAAACCGCCATCAATTTCGGAGAAATTTCTATAACCGCGCGCTTGTAAAATAGAAGCTGCAATCATACTACGATAACCTCCAGCACAATGCAAGAAAAAATGTTCATTTGGATTGACATCTTTCACCCAATCATTAATGTATGCTAAGGGTTTGCTGTAAGCGTCTTCTAAATGTTCCGCTTCGTATTCACTTTCTTTTCTGATATCTATGACTTTACTTTCACCAATTTTGACTTCTTTTTCAAATTGTTCTGCAGAAATTCTATTTACCGAATCCGCATCAAAACCAGCAGCTTTCCAAGCTTCGAAACCACCTTTTAGATGTCCTAAAATATGATCAAAACCTACACGAGATAATCTGGTTACAGTTTCTTCTTCTTTACCTATTTCTGTTATTAGTACAATTGGCTGATTTACATCTGCAATTAGAGCACCAACCCAAGGAGCAAAATCTCCGTTAATTCCAATATTAATGGATTGAGGAACAAATCCTTTTGCGAAATCTCCACTATTCCTAGTATCTAAAATTAAAGCTCCCGAATCTTCTACTATTGTTTCAAATTCAGTTGCGTTAATTTCTTGCATTCCATTATTTAAAATAGATGAAAAACTTGGGATTCCTTTTTTATTCATGGCTACATTCATTCCAAAATAAGCTGGTGGAGGTAATAAACCATCCGTAACTTCAGTAATAAATTCAGCTTCAGTCATATTCGCACGCAACGCGTAATTTTTTTCTTTTTGTTCTCCAATAGTTGAAACCGTTTCTTTACTCATGTTTTTTCCACAAGCTGAACCTGCTCCGTGTGCTGGATAAACAATTACATCATCAGCTAAAGTCATTACTTTATTTCGTAAAGAATGGAATAAAATTCCAGCTAATTCATCTTGCGTCATGGATGCTGCTTTTTGAGCTAAATCTGGACGACCTACATCTCCAATAAACAAAGTATCGCCAGAAAAAAGTGCATGATCTTTACCATTTTCATCTATAAGTAAGTAACACGTACTTTCCATAGTATGACCAGGTGTGTGTAATACTTTTATTTTGATATTTCCAACTTCAAAAATTTGCTCATCTTTTGCAGAAATAATTTCAAAATCGGGATTCGCGTTTGGTCCGAATACAATAGTAGCACCGGTTTGTTTGCTTAAATCTAAATGTCCAGAAACGAAATCGGCATGAAAATGGGTTTCAAAAATATATTTTAGTTTCACATTATCGTTTGATAATCTGGCGATATATGGCGAAGTTTCACGAAGTGGATCAATAATAGCAGCCTCACCATTTGAAGTGATATAATAGGCGCCCTGAGCCAAACATCCTGTATAAATTTGTTCTATATTCATTTGTACTTTTATTAAAATCTATCACAAATTTAGTTGTAATTTTTAAATAAATTTGTGATATTTATCATAAGATTATTTTTTTTCAAAAAATTCATCATCACTATGAAAAAAAGCTGTTAACCAAATTATTCGTGATAAACGCATAATCCAAGGCTGAAGGATAATTAAGAAAAAAATATTAATTGGCAGCCACCAAAAAATCTCTTTATTTTGTAAAGTATAACCTGTAGTAAAAACCCAAATTGCGAATGTTATTAAAGAGAAACCAACTGTTAAACCATAACTAACATAACCTGTTCCTTGAAAAAAACCTGGTTCTATTTCAGTTCTTTGTCCGCAAACATTACATCTTTCCACCATTTTATTACCGTTTGGGAAATTGTACCATTTATTAATAAACAGATTTCCTTCGTGACAACGTGGACATTTAAATGATAATAAATTCTTAAAAAATTTAAACATAATTAATTTTCTTACAAAGTTACAAATTATGATAATTAGGAACAGTTACATTTGTTACAAAAAGAAATTAAGTTAAATAAATTTTAATATATACTTTAAGAAAAATTAATAAAGCAAAAAACCCGAAACGAAAGTTTCGGGTTTAGGTTGCGGAAAAAGAGGGATTTATTCAATCTTTCTCATATGTAGTGTTTACTAATAATCCGAGTAATCTTATAGTTGAGTGCACCCAAATATGCACCTTTTCTTTTAATACAATTTGTTTCAAATTGACTTATACAAATATAAAGAAAATAGAGTACGCTCACAATTTATATCTTATTCAATTATTAAAGATAATAATCTTTTTTAAGTGGAATTTTATATTTTTATTAGTCATTTATTATATTGTAATACAAATAAAAATGTTTAGTTATATAATTAATTACTTTAATATAAAAATTGGTAAACAAATCATCTAAAATGATGCAACAAAGATGACAATTACAACACAATACTAGTAATCATTGTTTTATAGTTTAAAGTGATTTAAATCATTAAGTGAATTGATTTGAATCAGATTTATATTCAATGTATTGCAATAGCTTTGATAAAATTCTTAATATTATGAAAAAAATAATTTTCCCAGTTGACTTTTCGAAAGCATCTTTAAATGCTTTTCCCTTTGCCTTACATTTGGCAAAAAAAATGGGTGCAGAAATTATAACAATACATGTTTATGATGATATTAATTTACCTTATCCCGATTATCATGATTATATAATGGAGCATTATCAAGTAGCAGAATTGGAACAATTTGAAAACTATAAAGATGAAGTACCCAAATTAAGAGCTATTGCTGAAAAAGAGCAGTTAGGCAAAGTGATTGTCAGACATGTATTGAAAGAAGGTGATACAGAGAATTCTATACTCGAAGTGGCATTAGAAGAAAAAGCTGATTTTATTGTCATGGGAACTAAAGGTGCTTCAGGACTTAAAGAAGTGTTTTTAGGAACACTAACTCAAAAAATAATGAATAATAGCAAAATTCCAGTTATTGCTATTCCTGAAAATTGTAAGTATTTGCCCTTAAAAAAAATACTTTTCATCACTGAATATAATTTATCCCAACTTCCCATACTTAAAAAAATTCATAATTTAGCATTACTATTTAATGCACATATCGATTTATTACAAGTTACCAATTTTGATAATAGACAAGATAAAATTTTTAGTGAAGAATGGAAAAAAATAAGACCAATAAGTGATATAAACTTTTATTTATTAACTAGTAATGACGTAGAAGGTAGAATTTTCGATTTTATTGAGACTAATGAAATAAACTGGGTTACTTTTTCAACTCATCATTATAGTTTTTTTGAAAAGTTATTCCATGTAAGTTTATCAAAATCACTAGCTTTTCACTCCAAAATACCAATTTTATCAATTGGTGAAAAATAATTTTGTACGGATCAATGAAACTAAATAGAGAATGGCATAAATCTCATCGAATGCCTAAAAACCCGACCCAAGAACAACGAATTGCTTGGCATATTGAACATACAAAAAATTGTAGTTGTCGCAAAATGCCTGAAAATCTTATTGAAAAAATTCAAAATAATAGCAGTACACCTCTATCATTACCTTACTTAAACAAATAATTATTTTAATTTATAATACTTACAATTTACAATGATGATTTTATAGTTTTATTAATAATGGAAAGGATAATTTTAAAGAGAATTCTGAACCTATATGGAAAAAATAATACAATATCAAGTTAGCACCTCTTGGAAATATGAAAAGTTGGGCATCATTAAATCTTCTGTTTTAGATAATATAATTGAAGTAACTACGCCTCCAGAATTTACTGGTGGTATTGCTGGAATTTGGACGCCGCAACATTTGCTTATTGGGGCAATTAGTAGTTGTTTTATGACTACATTTTTAGCCATTGCAGAAAAGATGCGATTAAAATTTTTACATTTTAGTTGTGATACTGTTTTACTTATAGAAAATAGTGAAGGTAAATTATCTATACCTCAAATTACAATTCATCCAATCGTAACCATAAACAATGACAAAATGAGCAATAAAGGATTAAAAGTTTTAGACATTACAGCTAAAACCTTTATCATCAATACAATGCTCAAAACAAAAATTAATTTTATTCCACAAATTAATATTGATGAAAGCTAAACTTTAATTAAACTTTATTACTAAATTATTTTTCAGTAACTTCCTCAAATAACATTTCTGATAAAATTTTATCTCGTTTATAAATATCCGGAAAGAAAAACGCATTACCTGAAGTATCTGACCAAGCTGTAAAATAAACAATATAAACAGGCAACTGCTTTGTTAAAGGAAACATTTTTTGGGTGTTATATTGCATCGCATTAAGAGTTTGTTGTTCCGTCCAGCCGTAGTTTTCCTGCATTAATATGACAGCCATTTCGGAAGCTTTCTCTACTCTAATACATCCATGACTAAAAGCTCTTTTTTCTTCATTAAAAAGTGATTTTTGAGGTGTATCATGCAAATAGATGTTACTAGAATTAGGAAAAATGAATTTGACCCGACCCAAGGCATTATTGTCTCCAGGTTTCTGTCGGACTTTACCACTATGCCACTCCATTTGATGTTGTTTTAAATAGTAAGGATTCTTTCTTATTGCTGGTAAAATTTCTTTCTTCAAAATACTTGAAGGAACATTCCAATAAGGATTGAAAATTATTTGTTTTAGTATTCCTGAAAAAACTACAGTTTTATTCATTTCCTTTCCTACAACTACTTTTGATCTAAATACAGGTTCATTATTTTTAAAATAAAACAGCATAAAAGAAGGAATATTTACAGCTATATAATTCATTTCATGATTTGGATTAATCCAGCGACATCTTTCCATATTTACGGCAATACATTCAATTCTTTCTTTTACAGAAACATTTAGAGATGTTAGTAACGTTTTATTAATATTAACCTGTGGAATCATTCCATGGTGTTCTTGATATATTATTATACTATTTTCTAATTCTTTATCATATAATTTTGATTTAGAATCCATACTAAGATATCCTTCGATAAAAAGCCTATGACGAATGTCTTTAATTAAATCGCACACATCATTTGGTTTTATTTCTTCTTTAATTTCATGAGGAATTGAATCCCATCCACCAGCTAAATCAATTTTACTATATTTTTGAAGTGCTAATTTTAATTGATAATATTGATTAAAAAGCAATTTTTTTTCAAGTATTAAATCTTCTTTACTCTCAGAAGTTAAAGAAAGCCATTTAATATAATTTTCTCTTTTACGAGTAATTCTCCAACCTGTTTTTATACTTTTATCAATGCTTAAGCCCATATACACTTTATCGGTATAGTAATAATAAAGGCAAGTTAAAAGTATGTCATCTTGTTTTTTAGGCGTCATTTTCTTTGAAAACTTAAATAGTTTATCAATTTCTCTCTGATAAGGAATTTCTTTAGGCAAACCTTCTTCACCTATTTTACAAGCTGCATTATACATGAGTTCTGCATACTCAGAAATTTGATTTCCTTGGTACCAAAAAAACGAATGATCATTTTTATATAATTCTTTCACTTCATCTTCATAAACCACAAAAGCTTTGTGTGTTTTAAAAAAATTATTTAGAGAAACAATATCAACTTCATTTGCAGAAGTATTTTGAGATAGTACCAAATTGGTATAAATGGAAATTATTATAATTAAAAAATAGTTGATTTTCATGTTATTAAAATTTAATACGATTGATTCAAAATCAAATAGCAATTAACTTCCTACCTTCATATATTCTGAATAACATTAAAAAAGCCTGCAATTGCAGGCTTTTTTAATGTTAAAACCATTTATGATACTTTTATCTGTTTAACAGGTTCTTGAATACTAATTTCGCTTTTAGGAAGTTTAAGTTTTAGTACTCCATTTTCATATTTAGCATCAATTTTGTCAGCAATTAAATTATCTGGCAAAGCAAAAGTGCGATAAAGAGAACTATAGGAGAACTCTTTTGAAAGATAGTTTTCGTCTTCTGTTTTGGTTTCTTCTTCTTTTTCGGCACTTATAGTTAACATACCATTTTTCATTTCGATTTTAAAATCTTTTTTATCAAGTCCGGGTGCTGCTAACTCGATTTTAAACTCTTTTTTGTTTTCAACAATATTTGCATCTGGCAAAATATTTTTGAAATTAAAATTAGGGAAACTACTATCAAAATCAATTAAAAATCGATCTGTATTGAAAAAATCATCGATGAATTTCGGGAATACTCTTCCGTTTCCGTTTCCGTTTCTTGTTCTTGTTGCTAATTGAGTCATAATGATTAAATTTAAAAATTAAACAATAATTTATATGTCAAATTTAGCTTGTTATAAGAGTAAAGTTAATGATTGGAATCAAATCCAAAGTTGATTTATATCAAGTAAAGTCTTTTAATATTTAACTTTAAAAGAGAATAGTTTTTTTTTTAATTTCTTAATCTACTTAACTTTTGTGAATTTAGAAGTACAATTTCGTTTCGACTTTTGTTGATTAAGCCTTCATGTTCAAATTCGGTCAAAGTACGACTAACCGTTTCTGGTGCTGTGCCTGATAAATTTGCAAGTTCGTAACGAGTAAGATTAATGTTATCACCATTTGTACAATGTTGTTTTTGATAATTTAATAATGATTCTGCAATTCTTTTACGAACAGAAGAATAAGCCATTTGAAGTAAAAGCTCTTCTTTTTCAACAACTTCATTGGAAAGTATTTTAATGAATTTACTTGCCACATCTGGATTTTGAAAGATTAATTTTTCAATTTCTTTTATAGAAAAAGTACTGAGCGTACAATCTTCAATTGCTATTGCATTATCTATGTAATTTTCAGTTGAAAAAATCACGTGAGCGCCGACGAATTCATCAACATCATAGATTTTGGTGGTAAGTTCGCGTCCATCATCCGCAATTTTGGTAGTTTTAATTTTCCCCTTGTGAATCAAATAGATGCTGGTTGCCTTATCATCCTGATAATAAAGCACTTGCTTTTTTCGAATTGTTCTTAATTTTCGATCTTCAATTATTTTATTTAAATCTGGTAGTCTTTTGCTGGAATTCCCTAACTGTTCTATCTCTCTTATTGTTTTACAATAAAATTCCTCTTGTAATTTTTTCTTCTTTAAACGAGTTTCAACTGCATTTAAAAGTTCTACACCATCAAATGGTTTGATTAAGTAATCATCAGCCCCCATTTCCATACCTTTTCGTATGTCTTGTTTTTGCGTTTTTGCAGTTATAAATATAAAAGGAATAGCATTAGTTTGTGAATATTTACTTAACATAAAGAGTACACCATATCCATCTAATTCATCCATTAAAATATCACACAAAATAATATCAGGCTCAACTTTTAAAGCCATTTCAACTCCTACTTTTCCATTTAAAGCAGAATAAACCTTATAACCAGCTAATTCTAAAATTTCAGAAATATTATCTCTCATTTCAAAGTTGTCTTCGATAACTAATATTTTATCCATAGTATAAGATTTACAATAGTATGATTTCCTTCTGAAATCAGTTATGAATCAAGATTTTCACAATACTATTTTGTTAAATGAACTTAATACAAATTTAACAAAAAAAAACATAAGTTGCTATAAAACAGTCGTTTGGTAATAAATAAATGTTAAAAAACAATTATTGACAAAATATGATTCAAAACGTACATTTTTTTTAACCTTTATTATGCCATCATGCTCTTAGATTAAACTTGCTTTATATCATTTTTTACAATGATTTGTATCAGTATATAACCTCATAAAGAGTAATACATTTACAAAGATTTTGAATAATAACTATCCAATTTCCGGTAGTTTTTTAATAACCAATAAAAAAATAAAAAATGAAAAGTAATGAACAACTTCAACAAGATGTGATGGAAGCTCTAAAATGGGAACCACAACTTAATGCGACAGAAATTGGTGTTATAGTGCATGATGGGATAGTTTCCTTAACCGGTACTGTAGATAACTACAATAAGAAAATAGCTGCTGAATCAGCCGTGAAAGAAGTTTCAGGTGTTAAAGCTGTAGTTGAAAAAATTGAGGTGAGGTATCCTTCTGCACTCACTAAAACAGATGATCAAATTGCTGCAGATGTTTTAAAATCATTGCAAAATTATTGGAATGTTCCAGACGAAAGAATAAAAGTAAAAGTTGAACATGGTTGGGTTACACTAACTGGAGATGTTACTTGGAACTATCAGAAAGATGCTGCAAGGCGTGCAATTGAAAATATCCCTGGAGTTAAAGGTGTATCCAATAATATTTTAATACGTTCTCAATATGTGAATGCCCTTGAAAAAAGTGTAATTGAAAAAGCATTACGACGTCATTGGTCAATTAATGCAGATGATATTCACGTAGCTGTTAACGAAAATAGAGTTACCTTAACAGGAAAAGTAAACTCATTGTTTCAAAAAGAGGAGGCTGAAAAAATTGCATGGAAGACACCAGGTGTTGTATTTGTTGACAACAATCTCGTCATTGATTATAAATATGATTATGTATTATAAAAAATTCGGGAGTAACCTCCCGAATTTTCATTATATCGTAGTATCGTTTGGAAAAGTTACCTATAAATAACTATTTTAATTTCTACTCAATAGTTATGGAAATCTAATAAAAAATGTTTTTAAATTTTTTGCTTATGTGTTTTTCTTCGACAGTTAGTTTTAGTGCTGGAACAGTACTTACCGTAATAGCTTATGCTTCTTTAAAAGAAACAACCAAACCTAATGCGCGATTTTTTGCTGTAATTCCTTTATTATTTGCAGTACAACAATTTTCAGAAGGGATTTTATGGATTACTTTACCTAATTCTAATTACAACCAATTAGAAAAAACATGTACTGGAATTTTTATTTTTATTGCTCAAATTGTTTGGCCAATATGGGTTCCTTTATCTATAAGACAGGTTGAAAAAAATAAATTTTCAAGACAACTACTCACTTTTTTTACTGGGCTTGGGTTTATCATTTCGTTATGTTTAGCTTGGTGTTTTATTAATTTCGGAATAAAGGCTGAAATAAACGGCTATCATATTTCTTACCAACAAAACTATCCTGAAATTTTTAAAGGATACTTAGGCTATTTCTATGTTTTAGTAACTATTCTTCCGCCTTTTTTATCAAGTTATAGGAAAATGTCATTATTAGGTTTGGCCATTTTAATTTCCTATTTTGTTACTAAAATGTATTATGACAATTATCTTATTTCGGTATGGTGCTTTTTTGCGGCAGGAATTAGTATAATAGTATATTTTGTATTGTTGGAAATAAAAGACAAAGCAGCTGATCTATATTCAGAAGTGATAATTTAACAGTTGTATTTCAAAAGAGAATAGTTACATCAATCTAGAGACCATGTATTTAATAGAATATTGTAAATAATTTTATGGTTATGATAAATTACACTACATTTAATAATAATTTATCCAAAAAAAAGATGAATCCGGAAGAGAAAGCTAATTTCAAAGCCTTATCCAAAGACAATTTTTATTATAAAACGGCTTTGGACACTGCCAATATTGTAGCCATTACAGATGAAAAAGGAACGATACAATATGTTAATGATAATTTTTGTAAGATTTCTAAATACACCAAAGAAGAGTTAATTGGTCAAAACCATCGAATTATCAATTCAGGCTATCATCCACTTACTTTTTTTAAAAATCTTTGGCAAACTATTGGTCGTGGGATTGTATGGAAAGGAGAAATAAAAAACAGAGCTAAAGACGGAACAATTTATTGGGTTGATACAACAATAGTCCCTTTTTTAAACGAAAAAGGAAAACCTTATAAATATTTGGCTATTAGGTCGGATATTACGGAAAGAAAACTCGGTATTGAGGCACTTAAAAAAAGTGAAGAACGCTACAGAGATATATTTTCTAATGCTTTGGTGCCTATTTTTACAATGGATGTAACTACTTCAAAAGTTACAGAAGTTAATACACCTGGAGTAGCATTATTTGGATATGAATCTAAAGAGGATTTTATTAAAAATTTTGACCTGAAGGCGCATTATGTAAAGCAAAATGAGCTTAAAAAAAATCTGATTATCATATTTGAAAATGGCGAGTTAAAAAAAATACAACATCTGAAAAGAAAAGATGGTAGTTTATTTTGGTGTAGTGCATTTGTTAAATTAAATGAAGAAAAAACAACATCACAAATAATATTATTAGATGTTACCTCTCAAATTGACTTTCAAGAAGAACTTGAAACACAAGTAACACAACGAACGTTAGAACTTTCTGATTCATTAACTAGAGAAAAGGAGCTAAATGACATGAAATCTAAATTTGTAGGGATTGCCTCCCATGAATTTCGAACTCCTTTGGCAACTATATTATCTAGTACTTCATTACTAAAAAAATATACTGAAAATAGCAATGAGGAAAACATTTCAAAACATCTCAATAGAATTACCTCATCAGTTAATCATCTTACCACAATATTAAATGACTTTTTAACATTGGAAAAACTGCGAAAAGGATTTGTTGACTTTGAAATAACTGAATTTAATTTTCCAGATTTCATGAAAGAAACCATTAACGAAGTTGAGGTATTGGCAAAAATTAATAAACAAAATATAATTTTTACTCATAGTGGTGAATTTTATGTCAGTCAATCTGTAAAAATTCTAAAAAACATATTATTAAACCTATTATCAAATGCTAGTAAATATTCCGAAAACGGAAAAAAAATTATTATTTCTACAAGTATTAATGAAACAACAATTACTATCAATATTCAAGATAATGGCATAGGAATACCCTTTAAAGATCAAAATAAATTATTTACAGAATTTTTTCGTGCTAGTAATGTTAAAAACATTCAAGGAACTGGCTTAGGGTTGGTAATTGTAAAAAATTATATCGCCTTAATTGAAGGTTCTATAAGCTTCAGAAGCGAAATAAATAAAGGGACAGTATTTACCCTTTCCATTCCAAGATATCTTTCAGAGCATTTGTTATAATACTACTCTCTGTGCATACATTGGACTAGAGAAATAATTAAAAAGATATCTATTTCTTTGGTTTAGAGTCATTTTTCCAGTTTGTTTTATATAAATTCTGATTTTAGAAAAAAGAGGATCTTTAGTCAATAAATTATATAATTCTTTTTTAGCATCTGTTGGTCCGAAGAGAAGCACTTTATCATATTTCAAAATGATGGATGCTATTTTTTTGAAATAATCTGCTTTGCATTGATCTGCAATTAAATGCATGTGTTTATCCCCTTTTTCTTTAGGTTTTGATTTAATTTTAGTTTTAAATTTTGATTGTATTATTTCAATCTCATGTATATTTTCTGAAAATTCCATGATATACGCTGATGAATAATCCATCCAAACGCCTAGTTTTTTTGTTGTAGACATGATTTCTATATTTTAGAGTTGTTAATCTTTATTAATTCTTTTCTTCTTCTTTACTATTTTTCTCTAATAGCTTTTTAAAAAAATAAATGCTTGGACAATTTAAAAAGAGTAACGATTTTTAACCTAATACATAACACTGATCGTAAACTCTTTCTACTCAAATCAAATTTTAATTTATTGTTTTATTACAATTCGTTTTTAGACGCCTCCCCTTTTTCCCATTGATTAATGTTAAAAAATGTAGTTTTAGCAATTTCTGTTAATGCTTCTATAGTTAGAAATGCCTGATGACCTGTAATAATAACATTTTTATGATTTCGTAAGGCATCAAATTCAGGATCAATAATTACATTATTTAGATGGTTACGAAAAAAAATATCCTGTTCCTTTTCATAAACATCCAAGCCTGCTCCTGCTATGGTTTGGTTTTCTAATGCTACCAATAAATCGCTTGTTTTTAAAATACTACCACGAGCCGTATTGATAAGCAACATTCCTTTTTTCATTATATTAAAAAGATTACTATTGAACATATAGTGCGTTGCAGGCAGTAATGGACAATGTATGGAGATTACATCAGCTTGTTGACAAATTTCTTCTATGGAAGTATAAATTATATCTGTTTTTAATTGTAGTGCTTTATTTTCAACTGGATCACAGCCTAATAATTTACAACCAAAACCTTTCATAATAGTAGCAAATACAGAACCAATATTTCCAGTTCCAACTATTCCTATTGTTTTTTGATGTAAATCGAAACCAATAAGATCATCCAACGAAAAATTATTGTTTTCCATAAGTTTTTGCCCAATAATTAATTTTCTATTTATTGCGAGTAACAAAGCTACAGCATGTTCAGCAACTGCATAAGGAGAATAATTTGGAACATTAGCTACTTTTATTCCTAACGCTTTAGCTTTTGATAGATTAATGTGATCGTATCCAACTGAGCGTAATGCGATGAATCTAATTCCGTTAAGATATAATTCGTTTAATACCTCAGCAGACAAATCATCAGAAGTAAATGCAACAATTGCATTACAACCTTTTGCTAATTTTGCTGTATTTAGTTTTAAAGAGTAAGCAGAGAACATTAATTCATGCTCATTATTAGCCTCTTTAAGTAAAAAGGTTTTTTCAAATCGATGACTACTATAAACAAATATTTTCATTACAATAAAATTTAAACTTTATTTTTTTGTTTTTCTATAAATCAAAAGAGGTGTTTTTGTTACAAAAGAAAGTTCTACTGACTGACTTTCACCCAGTAAACGATCAAACCATTTTCTGTTTTGTTTTGTAAATAGTACGACCAAATTGGGCTTAATTGATCTAATTACTTTACTTAAATTATCATTTAAAGGATAAAGAGCATTCCTTTTTTCAAAGTGAAACTTGACGCCTTTAGTTTCGTGTTTTTGAGCTATTGAAATTAGTTTTTCATGATTCTTTAATAGATTTATTTCATAATCAAAATGGAGTACTTCTACTTTAGCTTTTATGTGCTTTTTATAAATAACCCTGCATAAAATATACGACAGCCAGATTGTTTATACTTTCAGCATATTCTTAATCCACACCATGCATCTGCAGATTAATTACCATCAACCGCCTATAGTATTGTTCAGCAATTTATAATTATCCTCTTTTGAGATGTAGATAGGCAATTTATTTGATGGTTGCACTGGTTTCGTAATCATACAAGCCTTTATTA
>JAULXA010000015.1:0-8733 GCA_032118875.1 Flavobacterium sp. | reverse complement strand
AAGTTATACATTTATTTATTTCTAAATACTGACTTTCGTAAAAAGTTTGAATACTCGTTACTTCTTCTGGTGCGCCAGCGTTGTTATATACGTTATGATTCGAATATAAAACTTCGTGTCCTTCACCGTGTAAAAGTCCTAAAGTGTAACCGTGCATGAATTCACTGTCCGTTTTTAGGTGCATCAATCCGTTTGGTTTTAGTATCTTTTTATAATTCTGTAAAAATTCAGAATTCGTCATACGGTGTTTCGTACGTTTGTATTTGATTTGTGGATCTGGGAAAGTTATCCATATTTCATCCACTTCATTTTCTGCAAAACAATGTTTTATTAATTCAATTTGCGTACGAAGAAAGCCTACATTATTCAAACCGTTTTCCAAAGCAGTTTTGGCACCACGCCAGAAACGAGCACCTTTAATATCAACTCCAATGAAGTTTTTATCTGGAAATTTTTCGGCTAAACCGACAGAATATTCTCCTTTTCCACAACCTAATTCTAGTACAATTGGATTATTATTTTTAAAGAAATCGCTATTCCATTTCCCTTTTAATGCTACACTATCCGTTACCACTTCTTCTCTAGTTGGTTGAAACACATTAGAGAACGTTAGGTTTTCGTTAAATCTTTTTAATTTATTTTTACTTCCCACAACAATTAATTTTATAATGCAAAAGTATAAAATTAAAGTTTCTATCTTTGTAAAAAAATAAACTCAATTATTTTCTTTTCCCAAATCGAAAATAAACATTTCAATTATGAATACCTCTAAAAAAATACTTGTGGCTCCTTTGAATTGGGGATTAGGACACGCATCTCGTTGTATTCCAATAATTTATGCCTTAAAAAAAAACAATTATACACCAATAATTGCTAGTGATGGCGCATCCTTAGATTTATTAAAAAAAGAATTTCCAAACGATATATTTGAAACCTTACCAGACTATAATATTCAATATTCTGAAAAAGGGGAAGATTTTAGATTTAAAATTTTTAAACAATTGCCAAAGTTGTTTTTTGCCATTCGTAAAGAAAAAAAAATACTAGAAGAAATCATGAAAAAACATGCAATTTCTGGTATTATTTCAGATAATAGAATGGGCATTTTCTCTGCTAAAATTCCTTCTATTTATATTACACATCAAGTAAATGTTTTGTCGGGAAATACGAGTTGGATTTCGAGTAAATTTCACCAACATTTTATTAAAAAATATAAGGAATGTTGGGTGCCAGATGTTTCTGAAGGTATTAATTTAAGCGGAAGATTAAGTCACGAAAACTCCGATTTAAACAATATCAAATTCATTGGTCCGTTAACCCGATTTAAGAAAAGAAATTTACCAAAAAAGCATGAATTATTAGTGGTTTTATCTGGTCCAGAACCACAACGCACTTTGTTAGAAGAAAAACTTCGCCTTGAATTATCTGAATTTAAAGGCGCTATTCTTTTTGTAAAAGGATTGGTGGAGAAAGAACAAAAAATGACGAAACAAAACCATTTTACGTTTTATAATTATATGGAAGCGGATGAATTGGAAATTGCGATTCAAGAAAGCGAATATATCATTTGCCGTTCGGGATATTCTTCTATTATGGATTTGGCATTTTTAGGCGCGAAAGCGTTTTTAATTCCGACTCCGGGACAATTTGAACAAGAATATTTAGCAAAAAAACTAAAGAAAGAAGGAAGCGTGCCAAGCTGTGCACAACATAAATTTACCTTAGATAAATTGCAGAAAATTGATATTTATAGTGGGTTTAGGACGTATAATTTCAACCAAGATTGGGAAGATTTATTTGCTTGTTTTCAACGTAAATGAAAACTCTGAACCTTTTTGGGGCGTACTTTGAACAAATATTTTTTCGTTGTGTGCTTCAATAATGTGTTTTACGATTGCCAATCCTAATCCAGAGCCGCCTTCTTCTCGTGAACCGCTTTTACTAATTCTGAAAAAACGTTCAAAAATTCGAGATAAATGCTGTTGTTCAATTCCTTCACCATTGTCTTGAACACGAACTAAAACCTTGTTTTTATTGATTTTTTCAATAGAAATTTCTGTAGTTCCGTTTTCTTTTCCGTATTTGATGGAATTCATCACTAAGTTCGTTAAAACTTGTTGAATTTTATCTTTATCAGCATACACTTGAATAGGAGAAATGTATTTTTCATCGAACATTAAAATAATATTCTTGGCATCTGCTTTCATTTCTAACAAATCGAACACATTCTGAATTTCGGTAATAATGTCGAATTTGCTGATGTCTAAGTTTAAATCGCCTACTTCAAATTTAGAAATCATATCTAAATCTTGCACAATATGAATAAGTCTTTCCACACCTTTAGAAGCGCGTTCGATATATTTTACACGTAAAGTTTTATCTTTAATTGCTCCGCCTTCGATAAGTGTATCTAAATACCCTTGTACAGTAAATAGTGGTGTTTTCAGTTCATGCGAAATGTTTCCAAGGAATTCTCGTCTGTATTCTTCACGAATATTTAACGATTCAATCTCAATTTTTTTCTCTTTAGCGAAGTTTCTAATATCGTTGGTAAGAGAAGAAATATCTGTAGTAACGGTTTTGTTTTTTAGGGAAGTCGCGTCTAAAATAGATACATCGTCGTATAATTTTTTGATACGTTTATAAATGAAAATCTCCACTCTATATTGAATTAAGAAAAAACTAAAAACAAAAAGTGTTACAGGAAAAACAAGTAAAATGAAGATATTAATTGGTTGAACCAAGTAATTGTAAATCAACAAATTTGCAATTACAAATAAGGAAATATAAAAGGATGATTTAAAAGCAAACTTGTATGATTTTTTAAAATTAATCGACATTTAATTCAATTTTGTAACCCACACCTTTAATTGTTTTAAACACATCTTCATCAATTTTTTCACGAAGTTTTCTAATATGTACGTCGATAGTTCTTCCGCCAACGATCACTTCATTACCCCAAACTTTATCTAAAATTTCGGTTCTTGTGAATACTTTTCCAGGTTTAGAGGCTAATAAATACAGTAATTCAAACTCTTTTCTTGGTAAAACTATTGTAATTCCGTCTTTAATTATTTTATATTCTTCACGGTTAATTTGTAAATTTCCAACCGTTAGCGTTTCAGAATTTTCTAATTCCTCATCTTTTAATCTGCGTAATAAACCTTTTACTTTACTAACTAATAACTTTGGCTTAATTGGTTTGGCAATGTAATCATCGGCACCCACCTCAAAACCTGCTACTTGCGAATAATCTTCACTTCTAGCTGTTAAAAAAGTAATGATAGTATCTTTTAATTCTGGAATCTCTCTAATTTTTTCACAAGCTTCCATACCATCCATTTCTGGCATCATTACGTCCATAATGATTAAATGTGGTTTTGTTTTTTGTGCTTGTTTTACGGCATCTTTACCGTTTTCGGCTTTGAAAACCTGATATCCGGCTTGTTCCAAATTGTACCCAACAATTTCTAAAATGTCCGGTTCGTCGTCTACCAATAATATCTTTATATCTTTCTTTTTCATATCAACTATAAAAGTAATTAAAAAATTTAATCTGTGTCAAAATTATATATAAAAATGACAAATTAAACCTATTTACCATTATTTAATGTGTTAACACTAACTTAACAATATGTAAACTAATAAATAACCTCTAAGTAACATTCACATAATTAAAGTGGTTCTACTTTTGCATAAAAATAAACACAACCACAATGAAGTTAAAATTTCTATTTTTTGGATTATTGTTTTCAATGATCTCTTTCGCACAAAATTCTACTAAAGTTAGTGGAATTATTACAGATAAAGATAGCAAACAACCCGTAAGTTTTGTTTCTATATCTTTAAAAGGTTTAATGACAAATGCTGAATCTGACATTAATGGTAATTATGAAATGGCTGTAAAGCCAGGAACATACACTATTGTATATGCCTTTATAGGTTACAAAACTTTAGAAAAACAAGTTACTGTAGCAGATAACGAAACTTTAAATTTAAATATTGCCTTACAAGAAAATTCAAATAGTATTGAAGGAATTGTAATTACAGGTTCTACTAATAAAACCAAAGAAACGGCTTTATTAAAAGAACAACAGAAAGCGGTAGAAATGAAACAAAGTATTGGCGCACAAGAAATGTCAAGAAAAGGAATTAGTGATGTAGAAGAAGGTTTAACTAAAGTAACAGGTATTACAAAAGTAGAATCGAGAGGTTTATTTGTAAGAGGTTTAGAAGATAGATATAACAATTTATTGGTTAACGATTTACAAGCGCCTTCAAACAGTCCGTTTAAAAAAATCATTCCTTTAGATTTATTTCCTACAGATATTGTTGGAGTATTAGGCGTTTACAAAACATTTAATCCAAATATTTCTGGAGATTTTGCTGGAGCGACAATTAATATTGAAACGTCTGAAGCAATGAAAAGCCAAACTAAATTAAGTGTTGGTTTTGGCTATACTACAGGAAACAACGGTGAAGATTTTTTAATGTCTGAAGATGCCAACACCACACAAGGTACTTTAGGAATTTTAAAGAAAGATAGAGAATTACCAGGAGTTTTCGGAACTGTTCCATCAGGAAATTATTTAACATCGGCAGAATATGCTGCTTCACATAAACAAAACTCTTGGAATGTTGATAAAGTTGGGAGCCCAATTAACACAAGTATTGGTTTATTACATTCGGAAAAATTTAAAGTGGGAGATGGAAATAATTTAAGTTACATCCTTTCCTTAAACACGGAAAACAAATATGTAATTAGAAAAGGAATAAAGAGATTTTTTGATGCTGGAGATAGTAATTACACAACCAATGTTGAAAACTCAGAATACAAATACCAAACGGCTTCTTCTGCTTTAGTAGGAGTTAAATATAAAGGTTCTAGAGGTTCAATAGGTGTAACTTCATTTTATTTACGTTCAACAGAAAGTTCAATTCAAGACCAATTTGGTGTATTAAACTATGCAACAACCAATCCAAATCGTTTAATTAGAACAAATCAATTTGAACAATCAGATTATTTTAACAATCAAATTTTAGCCAATTACAACTTAACGAAAAACGAAAAGCATAGTGTAAAAGGTGGTTTTTCTTATGTGAAAACAGCGTTTGGACAACCTGATAGAAAATCTATAGTTGGAAATAGAGTTAATGATACAGATATTAGTATTTCTTATGGAGGTAATAACTTAAACAGACAATATTTAGACGTTAAAGGAAACTACTACATGAGTGGTTTGTTTGAATATAACATGAAATTTGGAAAAGAAGTAAACAACAAAACAAACAAATTATCTGTAGGTTACAACACATTCAGAAATAATTTATATTCTACTTACAGATTTGTTTCTGGCGCGCCGTCTTCAAGTTCACAACCTGCTTTCACAACTAACTTAAACGACATCAACGAAGTTATTGCAGCAGATGTAGCTAACGGAAATGTTAGATTTAGAGAAGAATCTAATACCGATTATAAAGTAAAACTAGACCATTTTGTAAACGCAGGATATGCAAACCTGTTTTTAAATTTTGGTGAAAAAATTGAAGTAAATGCAGGTGTTCGTTTTGAAAATTCTGACAGAACAATAAAATCAAGAGGTTTAGGAGAAGCTGATTTTACAGTTCCTTACATGAAACAAATTGATAAAAAACTAGACATTTTACCATCGATAAATACAAAATATATTATTAACGAAGCGTCAAATATGCGTTTGGCCGTTTCAAAAACAATCACAAGACCCGTTACGATGGAATTGTTACCTATTACTTATGTTGAGCCAGATGGTTCTTCTGTAATTGGAAATCCAGATTTAAAAGACACTGAAAACTTAAATATCGATTTAAAATACGAATTGTTTACAGATAAAAAAGACATGTTAGCTTTAGGTGTTTTCGGAAAAAACATTAACAAACCAATTGAAAGAATTCTTATTGCAACTGGAGGTTCTAATGCGACAACTTTTGATAATTCGAAAAAAGCAATTTTATATGGTGCCGAATTAGAGTTTATTTTTCAATTAGAAAGACTTTCGAAACAATTGGAAAACATTTCTTGGGGTTTCAATACTTCAATTATGAAAACAAAAGTAGATGTTGATTTAGTTAGCAATCCACTTGAAAATTCAAATAGTAGAGAATTACAAGGTGCTTCAAATTGGTTAGTAAACACTGATTTAAAATATGAATTCGATTTTTCTAAAGAAGTAAAAAACACTGCAACTCTTGTATATGGAGTTTACGGTAAAAGAATTTACGCATTAGGAACAGCTGGTTTAGATCATGTTTACGAAAAACCATTTAGTAAATTAGACTTTGTTTGGAATACTAAATTATCTAAAAATTTAGATGTGAAATTCTCTGTTGATAATATACTAAATCCAAAGTACGAAAGAGAAATGGGGAATAAAAGCACAACAGTAATCGATGAAGATTCTCTTGTAATGTTAAACTACAAAAGAGGTGTTGGTTTCTCATTAAACATTGGCTATACCTTCTAATACCAATAAATACAGTTAGTTATACAACAAAACCCCCTTTTTAAAAGGGGGTTTTTGTTTACAATAAGTTTACAAAGACTAAAATCATTTAAAAATTTCATAATACTAAGCTAACTTTTTATTTCTCTTGCCGAAATACATTTGCCATAACAAATTAAACAACTAAGACAATGAAAAAATTAATTTTAAGCTTAACAGTTTTAAGCATATTATTTACAGGATGTTCAGAAGAAGATGAAACTGCAACACCAAGAGTTCCAGTAACTGGAGAAATTACAGGTGACGCTACTGCAAGCAAAACATATGCTTATGGGAATTATACTTTAAGAGGAATTGTAAAAATTAAATCAGGTGTAACAATAACAATTGAAGCTGGTTCAAAAATTACTTCAGACGTTTCTAACGGAACAGATGCTTTAGTAGTAGAAAACGGTGGAAAATTAATCGTTAACGGTACAGCTGCAGAACCAGTAGTATTTACACATACAACTGCAGAACCAGGATCTTGGGGTGGAATTATCATGTATGGTGATGCACCAATTGTTGGAACAGGTGGTGTTGCTGCTGCAACTTCAGAAGACGGTTTAGCTTTACCATATGGTGGAACTAATGCTTTACATAATGGTGGAAGTTTAAAATACGTAAGAGTAGAATATGCTGGTAAAAAAATTACTGACGGAACAAGTGAAATGAATGGTTTTTCATTCTATTCTGTAGGTTCAGGGACAGTTTTAGAAAACTTAGTTTCTTACAAAGGAGCTGATGATGGTTTCGAATTTTACGGTGGAACTGTAAGTTTAATCAATGCGATTTCTTACGGAAATTTTGATGATTCTTTCGACTGGCAAGATGGTTGGAAAGGACAAAACAACTCTAACTGGTATGCTTACCAAACAGGAACTGGAAACTTCGGAATGGAAATTGAAGCTAAAAGTTACAATAATGGATTTTGGCCAGTTGTTGCAGGAATAACATTAAAAAGAGCTGCTGGAACACAAACTGAAAATGCTTCAGTGGAATACGATGCCATTCAATTTAAAAAACAAGGTAATGGAGATTTTAGTAATATTTTAATCGAAGGTTACACTACTGCTGGTGCAGTTGCTGTAAGAATTCAAGATGCTGCTACAAATACAGATCAAGTTAATGGTTCTAAAATCAAGTTAACTAACGTTAACATTTTAAGTAGTACAACTCAAATTGGAACAGGAAGTTCATCTTTTACTACAACTTTCCCAGTTGGACAATTAACAACTAGTACAACATCAACAGGAGCAAGTTTAACAAATGGAACTTGGTCTACAGTTAACGGAACTACTTTATTACAATAAATAAATTTCAAAATACTCATTAAGAGCGATCTAACTTAGGTCGCTTTTTTTATGTCTTTTTTTTCAATGTTACGAAATTGTTAAGTTTTTGTTTGGTAATTGTAAAAACATTTTGTAGTTTTACATTATTATTAATTATAACACATATCTACTATGAAAAATTTAGCTCTAATTTTCGGTTTATTTATATTTTCAGCTTTCGGTTTTGCACAAGAAACACAACCAGTAGGTGAACAAATTTCAGAAAACACAATCAAAGTAACATATTATCATTCTAACGGTCAAGTAATGCACCAAGGAAACTATGTAGATGGAAAATCTGATGGTTTATGGAAATCATTTGATGAAGTAGGAAATTTAGTTTCAGAAGGTTCTTTTGAACAAGGTAAAAAAATTGGTCTTTGGAATTTTTACACTACAAAAGCACTTAGCGCTGTAGTTTATAACGACAACGCCGTAGCTAACGTAAAGAAATTCAATACGGATGCTTTAGCAGGAAAATAAAAACTAAAAACTTATACATATAAAAAAACCACGTTTTCACGTGGTTTTTTTATTGCATTATACTTTCAAAATCTCCTCATCAGTTAATAACTTTTGAAGACGCAATTTTAAAATAATTTGCGCAACAGCAATTACGTCCTTTTCGCAATACGTTGCTATTCGGTCGATGTCTTTGTCTTTATAAAAAACTTTAGCAACTTCACTTCCATCGATATCATCTTTTGGCGAAGGAACACCTAAAACTTTCGTTAATAGTTTTAAAGAAGTAAAATGTTTATAATCGCCGAATTTCCATAATTCTAAAGTATCTAAATGTGGGACTTCCCACGGTTTTTTTCCCATTAAATTTAACTTGGCAGGAATTTTTATACCGTGAATTAGCATTCTTCTAGCAATAA
>JAULXA010000014.1:0-1675 GCA_032118875.1 Flavobacterium sp. | reverse complement strand
TCTTGATTTATTTTTACCTGTATTTCTCTTTCTTCACCTCCTAGAACGGTAATCTCTGCAACGCCTTTTATTTGTTGAATTTGAGGCAGATAATCATCTTTCATTTTTTGATAAAACTCAGTGGACGACAAATTACTTGTTGCACTAATGGACATAATAGGTAAATCATTTGGCGAAACTTTACTCATCAAAGGACTTAAAATATCTTGCGGTAAATCTTTACGGATATTGTCAATATAGCGTTGGGCATCTTGCATTGTTTTATCTAAATCTGTTCCATATTTCAGATTTGCAATGATGATAGATGCGTTAGGTAATGATTTTGTTACCAGGTAATCTACGCCTTCCAGGTTAGATAAGGCATCTTCTATTTTTCGTGAAACTGATGTCTCAACTTCGTTTGGTTCAGCCCCTGGATATACTGTTTTAATGACAACCACTGGTTGATTAAAATCAGGCATTAACTCGTAACTCAAATTTTTATAGCCGATGAAACCTAATAAAGTTAATATGCTGAAGAGCACTATAATCAGCGAAGGACGTTTGATTGAAATTTCTGTAATATTCATTTGTCGCTGATTTTATTTAACAATAATATTTGCACCGTCATAAAGATTTATAAATCCATTAGTTACAATTACATCTCCCTCTTTCAAGCCACTCGATACAACCACTTTGTTCTGTATATTTTTTGAAATAGTGATGTTTTGCATAACAGATTTACCCTTTTTAATCAAATAGACTTGAGGTTGAATAGCGGTGCCAACCATGGCAGATGCAGGAATAATAATTCCCATTTCCTGGCTGACATTTTCCAAATTCACCTTACCAAACATCCCTGATTTTATTTTCAAATCTGACGTATTATTCAAAGTAAACTGAATAGGAAAACTACTACCCATATTCGCTTTGCTGCCAATCATAGTCACTTTCCCTGTAAATGAGATTTCAGGATATGCATCTGCTGTTATGGTATAGCTATGATTTAATTTGAATTGTCTCAAATCATTTTCAGGAACATTTACGGTAAATTTTAAATTTGTAATGTCCGTTATTTGAAGTAATGGAACTCCGGGTGCTGCAAATGCCCCTTCTTCACTTAGTTTTGCGGTAACAACACCTTGAAAAGGAGCTTTAATAGTAGTTTTGTTTATTTGTTCGAGTAAAATGGCTCTCTGCACTTTTGCAGATTTTAAACCTAATTCCGCTTTCTCTAATTGGACACCTTGTATGGCATCTGCTTTAGCCAAAATGATAAAACGTTTTACATCTGCCTCCAATCCTTCTACCTGAACATCAATAGTTTGCACTTGCAGTTTCAATAATGAATTATCCAACAGCACTAAAGTTTGACCTTTGATTACTACGCTTCCAACGTCAACTAAAAGTGCATTTATCTTCCCTTGTAATTCGGCACTTATTTTAGTTTCCTTGTTAGGTTCAAATGTTCCTGAATACGAATATTTGGCATTTACATTTTCAACATGCAATGTATCTGCCTGAACATTGATAGCCTGTTCTTTATCATATTCATAAATCTTATTCTGAGTAATTTCTTTGTTGGACTTCAACTTAACGACCATAACGGCAATGATCGCCAATGGTATGATGACATATAAAACCTTTTTTAGGATGGATAATTTTGTATTCATTGTGAAAATTATTTTGTTAATGA
>JAULXA010000013.1:0-1579 GCA_032118875.1 Flavobacterium sp. | reverse complement strand
CATGTCTAACTACACAGGAGATGTTGAAGGAACTGACATGAAAGTTGGATTCCAAGTTGGTGGATTTGCTGAAATTAAAATTTCTGATAAATTTGCTGTACAACCAGAATTATTGTTCACTAACTTAGGTGCAAAAGAAGACTTTATGGGTACTACTGTAACAAACAATTTAAATTATATTGCTATTCCAGTAATGGCTAAATATTTTGTAGCTGAAAAATTCAGTATTGAAGCAGGTCCACAAATTGGATTCTTAATGTCTGCTAAAGCAGAAGCTGAAGGAGAAAGCGTAGATATCAAAGATGCTTTAAACTCTACTGACTTTGGTTTAAACCTTGGTTTTGGTTATGATTTCACTGAAAACATTGGTGTAGGTTTAAGATATACTGCAGGTGTATCAAATATTCTAAAAGATTCAGGAGATTCTAAAGTAAACAATTCAAACATTGCTTTAGCAGTAGGATACAAATTCTAATACTTAGAATTTCATACAAAACAAAAACCCGCCAATGGCGGGTTTTTTTTATGAACTTAATTTTTATTTCTTAGTTTACAGCAGCAAAAATTCCTGTTAAAATTGCAAACACAAAAAGCAACGCATATAAGGAAAGTATCACCAAAGTAAAAATTCCTAAAAACTTATGGTGTGATTTTAAATTCTCTAAACCATCTGCTAATAATTGATTGTTTTTTAAATGCAAAGCCACTGGGATTTTTGTAGCATATTGATATAAATAATATATTGGGAAAAAATAAATTCCTGCAATAATCAAATACAAAACTGAAAAACCAGCTATTGGAAATGGAAAATTGGAAGCACCACTTATAGAATCAAAAGCACTAAAACCTATTAAAAGAAATAAGGCCGCTAACACCATTAAACCTATTCCTACAAATCCTACTATCGCCATAAATTTGCACCATTTCGCGCTTTCTTTTAAAAAGCCAATGGCTGAAATTGTTAATCGATTTTCAAAGGTTTCAGATTGGGATTGATTCTCGTTTTCCATAAAATAGTATAATTAGTTAGTTTTCAAATTCTTTTAATGTATTCACAATAATAGTTACACAATCTTTCAATTGTTCTTCTGTCATCACTAAAGGTGGCGCAAAACGAATGATATTACCGTGAGTTGGCTTCGCTAATAAACCATTTTCAGCTAATTTCATACAGATATTCCAAGCTGTGTCACTTTCTTCTGTATCGTTAATTACAATCGCATTTAACAAGCCTTTACCACGAACTAAAGTCGCAATAGTTGACGTTTGAATGTATTTGTTTAATTCTTCTCTAAATACTTTTCCTAATTTACGTGCGTTTTGAGATAAGTTTTCATCAGAAACTACATCTAAAGCCGCCATCGCCACAGCTGCTGCAACTGGATTTCCTCCAAAAGTAGAACCGTGTTGTCCTGGCTTAATCACATTCATAATTTCGTCATTCGCTAAAACGGCAGAAACTGGATACGCTCCACCTGAAATCGCTTTACCTAAAATTAAAATATCAGGTTGTACATAACTGGCTTGTTTCTCACAAGATTTTTCACAAGTACAATTTCCACAAACTGCTAACAAAGAA
>JAULXA010000012.1:0-3516 GCA_032118875.1 Flavobacterium sp. | reverse complement strand
TGGATCCCATTGTCCGAAATCATCTCTAACTGAAAAAATTCTTTCTTTCGCTCTGGCTTTTTCTTCATCGCGTCGAGCGCCACCAATACAGGCATCAAATTCATTTTCTTCGATGGCATCTAAAAGTGCGTAGGTTTGTAACGCATTTCTTGATGGGAAACGACCTGCGGTTTCTTTCAAATTATATTTTTTGATGCTGTCTTCTACTGAAGCAACGATTAGTTTTTCACCAATTTGATTCGCCAAATAATCTCTGAATTCAATGGCTTCAGGAAAATTATGACCGGTATCAATATGCACTAATGGAAAAGGAAATTTTCCTGGGCGAAAGGCTTTTAGTGCAAGATGTACCAACACGATTGAATCTTTTCCGCCAGAAAAAAGCAAAGCAGGTTTTTCAAATTGTGCGGCTGTTTCACGAAGAATATAAATCGCTTCGTTTTCTAATTGTTCTAGATAGTTATGTTTTTGACTCATTTTTTTTTGTTTCAAGTTGTTTTTGTTTCAGGTTTCAAGTTGATTTACCTTCTCTTTAATTTTATTTATGTAATCCACATTCTTTTTTAGATTGATCTTCCCACCACCAGCGGCCGGCTCTGAAATCATCTCCAGGTTGTATGGCTCTTGTACACGGTGCGCAGCCTATGCTGACAAAACCTTCGTTGTGTAAAAGATTATAAGGAACTGCATTTTGTTTTAAATATTCCACTACTTCATCGGTTGTCCAGTTTAATAAGGGATTGAATTTGTATAGTTGTTTTTCTTCGTCCCATTCTATTTCTTTTACGGAATTTCTATTGTTGGATTGTTCTGCTCTTAAACCTGTAATCCAAATAGAAGCTCCAACTAAAGCTCTATTTAAAGGTTCAACTTTTCGAATGGAACAGCATTCTTTTCTTAACTCTACTGAATTATAAAAAGCGTTAATTCCGTTTTCATTGATATACTTTTCAATGGATTCTGAATTCGGATAGTAAGCCTTAATTTTTGCATTGTATTGCAATTGTGTTTTATCCCAAACGGAATAGGTTTCTGGAAAAAGTCGACCTGTATCTAAAGTAAACACTTCGATATTTTTAATATTTTGCGAAAAAATAGCATGAGAAATCACTTGATCTTCAATTCCGAAACTGGTTGAAAAAACAATCTTACCTTGAATTAAATTTGAAATTTGTTTTAGTTTTTCTTCCAACGTTTTACTTTCTGCTACTATTTTTAATAAATTTTCTTGCATTTTGATTTTGGTTTAAATAAAAAAAGCTCCTTCAAATTGAAGGAGCTCATACTAGTGTTTTGATATATACAAATACAGTGTTACGGCTCCTTTTTAAGAAAGCACGCACAACAAGCTGAAGTTGAAACTGTATTTTGTATTGAATTTGAAATCATTTTATTTTTGTATTTAATTTAAGTATAGGATATAAAAAAAGCCTCTGCGAAACAGAGGCTTTTAGCTATTTTAAAAATTTAAAATTAGGCAATAGGCAGCTCTGTGGAAATTTTCCCCATACAACAACACATATTGCAAACTGTAAATATCATTTTCTTATTATTTATGGTGCAAAGATAGATTAATTTTCTTTAAAACCAATTTTTATAGTTTAATTTTCTAAATTTTGTTATTATATTTCTTTTTAAAAGAATAATAGTTTTAAATAAATCAATTTAATAGATTATTTTTCTTTTTAAATATTCTTTTCTAATTTTTTAACTTATTCCAACACCAATTGGAAAGCTTTGATAATATTTTCAATTGGTTCTGTTCCAACAGAGATGCGTAATAAATTCGGATTTATTCCTAGATCTTTCAATGTATTCAGACCACTTTCCGACATTAAATACTCATAATGTGCTAGATATACGTATGGCATTGCTAGCGTGAATTCTGTTCCTAAACTTGGACCTTTTGCTACTTGTAAATTATCGTAATAAAAGGCTAAATCTTTATCAAAAACCACGGACAATAATCCTGGAACATTATTTCCTTTTTGGATTTTAGAAAAATTCTCGGAACTGGCTTCATGAAAAACACTTTTAATTTCAAGCACTTTGGGTTGTGTTTTTAGAAAATTATATAGTGAAATCGTATTTTCAGAAATTTTACGAACTCGATTTTCATACTCTAAAATTTCAAAACCTAACCTTTTGATTTCACCTTCGAAAGGCGGAATTACATTTTCATTAAGCAGCGGAATTAAACTTTCATCTTTTACTATAATTGCTCCGAAAAGCAAATCGGCATTACCGCAAGCGAACTTGGTTAAACTTTCCACAGCCAAATCGCAAAATGGTAAAACATCTACGCAAAAAGGCGTTGCCAATGTATTATCTACAATTAATTTTATTGAAAAACGCGAACATAATTCGTATAATTTAGGCAAATCTACACATTGTAAAAGTGGATTACTTACTACTTCTGTAATCAAAACCGCTACTTTCTCCTGATTTATTTCTAGCCAGTTTTCTAGTTGAACTAAATCGAAAATATTAATTTGAACGTGAGAATTCTCCTTTCTTTCGATAATTTCCATCGTATCGACATACAACCAACCTAATTGTACAATTTTAGTTTTTCCAAATTCTTTTTGGATAGAAACCAATGTTTCAGTTGCTGCAAATAAAGCATTCATTCCGCAATTTGACAAAATAATTTTCTCTGATGAAGTTCCGTAAGCTTTGCTCAATATATTTTTAATATTGAAAATCGCTTGAGCTTCTGAAACATGCTCTTCTTCATATATTGAATCAATTAAATTCAATTCATATAAAGTCGCTTCTGCTTTTCTTGAACTGATAATTAATCCTGCATTTCGAATAAAATCAGCATATTTTTTAGCGTTTTCATCATTGGAATCCAAAATCAAAATTACATTTCCAAAATTATCTTCAATAGATTCGAAAAGTACATTAAACGTTTTCTCTATACAATTTCTTGCCTGAATCGATGTGATTGGAATCAGTTTTTTATCATCAGAAATAGTGTGTTTTTCTTTTATAAATTGCGTCAATTGTTTCACAAATTGATTTTGAAAAAACCTTGGATAGCCTGATTTCATTTTATCAATCACTTCCGATTTTCCTTCTTCATAATCAATCACGTCTTGAATTTTTGGCAAACTCACAGAAACCGAATGTGGATTATACAAAGGGATATTTTCTCCGCAAGGAATTTCACAAAAATAATCACTAATTACTTCACTACTCATAACTACACATATTTAGATGTTTCTATTTTTAAGGCTTGTTGAATATCTGCAATTAAATCGTCAATATTTTCCAAACCAACTGAAATTCTGACAGTTGCATGCGTTAATCCGATCTTCTTTAAATCTTCTTCTGAATAGGTGGCATGACTCATTTTTGAAGGAATTTCTAAACGAGAATCGGAAGTTCCGAATGATACTTTTTCTCCGAATAACTTCGTGTTTTGAATTAATTGTTCTGCTTTTTCTGCCGATTTTAATGTAATGGTTAATACCGAAGGAATAATTTTCATTTGACTTTTTGCCAATTCAT
>JAULXA010000011.1:0-3893 GCA_032118875.1 Flavobacterium sp. | reverse complement strand
CAGAACCGATTATAAGGCATTTTACTTTTTCTATTTCGTTTGACATGGTCGTATTATTTTAATTTGGAACAAAAATATAAAATTCAAATGCTTTTTTATGTAATAAAAGTTACATTTTTTATTATTCTGATATAAATGTTTTCAATACTGAAATCCCAATCTAAGTTCAAAACCTTTTACCCTTTTCCTTTCACCTAAAACCTAAAACCTACAACTGATCCAATTGATTTGTTTTTTTATTATCGGAAATCGTCCAAAAGAAACCTATAAAGAAAAATCGGCTTGCTGGTTGCGTTACCGCTTGTCTTTGAAAAGTTCCTGCAGCATCAGGAGAATTCGCATATTGATATCCGAAAACATTGTCTGAACCTAATAAATTGGAAACGGATAGATAAAGGATTTTCTGTTGTGATAACAAATACGACCAACCTAAACTAAAATTGTTATACGATTTGGTTTTCTGATTCATAAATTCAACTTCATTTGGATTATCATAAGGTCTGCCCGAGTTGAAACTATAGGTTAATCCGATTTGTGATTTCAATTTGTCTACCCAATATTTCGTTACAATTGAAAAATTATGATTGGCTATAAAACTTGGCGTGACTTGTTTCTCATAATTTTTATAATCTCTTTCCGAATCTATGAAGGAATACGTAATCCAATAATCTAAACCTTTGAATGTTTTATTATCTCTCCAAAACAAATCGATTCCTTTAGCGTAACCCAATCCGTTGTTATTGAAATTTGAAGTATAACTTGAAATAGTTGTATCGAATTTTACTAAATTATCATAGTCTTTAAAATATGCTTCTGCACGAAACATTTTCCCATCATTATTGTATAAATAATTCAAAATATAATGATTGGTGTTTTCATATTTTAGATTTTGAGCAAACTTTAAATAATCAGGATTGGCAGTTTGATAAAAACTTCCATAAGCTAAAGAAAGTTGGCTCTTTTTTGCGATTTTGTAAGCAACTGAAACTCTTGGTTCCATTGTAAATTCATTCACAATTGAAGCATTTGACGAACGTAAACCAACATTAAAAGCTAAATTTTGAGATAAGAAAACTTCCGCTTCTGTAAAAAGAGCTACCGTATTATTTTGATACCCATAATCGACTCTATTTTGAGAAAAAGCTTGGTAATTTTCATTGAAATTCGTGTGGAAAAATTCGCCACCAACATTTAACTTAAACATATTAGAAAACGTTTTTCGCAACTTCAATTTATAATGTAAAGCCCGTTCATAATTATTCAATTTATCTGAATTAATTCCGATTTTATTGTTTCCATATCCAAAACTAAAACCCGTTTGTACTTGTAAACTAGGTACTATATTTCCTTTATAAACTGAATTGATATAAAAATTATTATTCGTCAGTCCGAATTTAATTTTATCTGAATAGTTTATGTCTTTCTGATTTACATTCATTGTAGAAGTTTCAAAAGCAGCATATACTTTTAGTAATCCATCTTTAATTTTAGTTCTGAAAACCGTTTCACCCGCAATAGATTCTGGTGCTTTATTCCAATCTAAACTTTGTGGTGCTAATAAATAATACGGTTTCAAATTAATATAACTCGTGTTAAACGAAATCGAACTGTTTTTCCATTTTTTCGATTTCCCTAAACCTACACCAACCGTCATAATTGAAATATCGGTCTGATTTTGAGCGGGTTCATCTACTGTATTCAACAAAAGCACACTGGATAAAGCGTCACCAAATTCGGCACTATAACCACCTGTTGAAAATGTAATTCCTTTAAACAAAAACGGAGAAAATCGACCACGAGTTGGAATATTATTAGGTGAAGCGCCATAAGGTTGCGCCACACGAATGCCATCAACATAGGTCTGAGTTTCACCAGCATCTCCACCACGAACAAACAATCGTCCACTTTCTCCAACGGCATTTACGCCAGGCATGGTTTCCAAAGCGGCCACAATATCGCCTGAAGAACCAGCGGTTGTCACAATATCTAAAGGTTTCAAAGCCGTAACTTTACTATTGTCACCCGCTTTTATTGTTCCTGCAGAAATAACAACCGTATCAATCGTATTCATATCTTGAAAAAGTGTAAAAATGCGATTCGTATAGGCTTCTACCACAATATTTTCTGTGACATCTAAAAAACCCATCAAGGTGAATTTCAAAATCTGATTTTCTTTTGCATCTGTTTCGAAATTGAATTCGCCATTTTCATTGGTTAATGCACCATCGTAAGTGCCATCGATAAAAACATTCACACCATGCATAGGCACATTTTTTTTATTCACTACTTTTCCTGAAATTTTTGTTTGAGAAAAAGCGGTTAAACTGAATACAGAAACTAAAATGAGTATAAAATTCTTCATGAGATATTGTTTTTGATGAAGCAAAGTTGTCACAATTGCCTTTCAATTGAAAATGTATTGTACCGAAATGTAGAATTTTGCATCTGAATTGTAAATCCATTATCTTTATCCTTTAAAAAATAAAAAATCATGCAAAAAATACTATTTACTCTTTTATTTATAGCTTTCAATCTAGTTGGATTTTCCCAAGAAACTTCTAATTATGACGAAGCTTTGTCCAAAAAATTAGGTGGAGATGAACGTGGTATGAAAACCTACGTGTTTTGTATTTTAAAAACTGGCACCAATACAACAGCAACTGCCGAAGAAAAGAAACTACTTTTTGATGGTCATATGGCGAATATCAAAAAGTTAGCGGATGAAAACAAGTTGGTTGTAGCCGGACCATTTATGAAAAACGACAAAAATTACAGAGGAATTTTCATTTTTAATTGTACAACAATTGAAGAAGCGGAAAATTTAGTTAACTCTGATCCAGCAGTTAAAGCTAAACTTTTCGAAGCGGATTTAACCATTTGGTATGGTAGTGCTGCATTAGGAGCAACCAAGGAAATTCATGATAAAATTGCGAAACCAAAAAAATAATTTTTGCCCGAAATAAACAATTCAAAATTCTTAAAAACTTATAACTGAAAACGATACTGAATTTATTAACAATCGTAGTTTTCAATAAAATAAGTTTCAAATATTACGTACTTTTGCGTTTTAAAATTACATATTATGATTTATAAGTTTAGAGCCATTTTAGACAACGAAGAAGATATTTTTAGAGATATTGCTATTGAAGCAAAAGATTCTTTAGAAGATTTACATAATGCTTTAGTCAACGCTTTTGGCTTTGATGGTTCCGAAGTTGGTGCTTTTTACACTTGTGGTGACGATTGGGCTTGGCATGAAGAAGATGGAATTCCAATGTTTGATACAGGCGATATTCCGGGTGAAATTAAAACAATGGCCGAATATAAATTAGACGATTTAGTTCATGAACAAAACACCAAATTGGTTTATGTGTACGATTTGTTTTCGATGTGGACATTTTTCGTAGAATTAGCTGCAATGGAAAATAATAAAGAAGGTGTGGATTATCCTGCCTTACTATTTTCACACGGTGTTTTACCAGAAGAAGCTACAACAAGTGGTTTTAGAGGTGGCGATTTAGAAAACGAAGACTTATTTAATGAGTTTGAAGACGATTTAGACGAAGATGATTTAGATGCGTATGGCGATACTGAATCCTATGACGATCCTGGTTTTGAAGAAAACTGGAATTAGTCAATATTCTAATGTGGCGATTCCGAAATTCGGGACAAGTTGTGCTAATCTAAAAACAAAATACTAATAATTGGCTGATTGAAAATTGGCTGATTGACAAATACACTATGATAAACTTATTTAATACACACGTAGAAAACCTTTCTATACACCGAGTTGGTAATAAAAATAAAGAAGAACAAATTTTCTTATCTGAAAGTCCGTATTCGTTGAATGATGAAATTATGCCAATTTTAAAGGAATATTTCTTTAAGGCTTT
>JAULXA010000010.1:0-3005 GCA_032118875.1 Flavobacterium sp. | reverse complement strand
GGTCTCACATTTTCTAAGATATATTCGCATTCATTAATCCAACGAATAGAAAAAGTATCAATAACAGCATTGTAATTTTCTATTTGAATAGAATCGTTTCTTTCAAATGAACTGGTAAATTTTTTGTCTTCCACCGTAGTTTCTGAAGTGAATTTCCCTGTTTTGAAGTCCTTACAAGTTCTTTCTTGATTGTAACAAGAAACTAATAAAACGGTTGTAAAGACGTAAAAATATTTTTTCAATTGTTTATTATTTTGGGTTATTTCGTATTTCGTAAATCATAATTATTTCTCAAACATACTTTTCATAATTGTGTTAATGCCTTTAAACATCAAATAAACGGCGTATGCACAAATTAAAACAGCCAAAATTAAGATATAAACGTATAATGGATGTTTTTGATTTTTAAAACTGCTATTTAAAATGAAAACACCAACAAATAGAGTAGGAAGTGAGCCTGCTAAATATTGAAGACCTTTGTTTAAAACTTCTCTGTTAACTGACATTTTAGAAACTTAATCGTAAACCTAAACCATTCTGATTGGCAACCAAATTTATACTTGTATCGAAATTACGATCTAATTCGCTGGTTGTTTTTAATCCGCTATTATAAGAATCAATTGCTTCTTGCATTTTTCTGTTTTTTCCAGATAAAACAGGAATAGAAGCTACAACTAATCCACCACCAATATAACTCATAGCAGTAGGATAGCTTGCATCTGTTGTAACTATTGCTTTTACAACATCACTCACAATAAGTACAGAACCTAAACCTAATAACAAACCTCCAATCACACTTTTGTTTTTGGCTTTTGTATATAATGAATATGCTTTAAAATCGTTGTCTTTTAAGTATTTCTTAATTTCATAAGACGGAATTTGCTCATTATTAATAAACATTTTTTTGTCTTTTATTTCAATAGTTTGTCCAGCAGGAATTTCTCTTGAAACAAATCTAGTTTGTGCAAAACTTACAAACGAAACTAATAATAAACTAACATAGATTAACTTTTTACTCACGCTAATTGCATTGTTTTTTTGGTGTTCATGAATCTTTGATTTCATATTTTACATTTTTATAATCTGAACTAGTTTCAGATTCTGTTGTTTAACTAATTTTTATTTACTTTTTTATTATTTAAAATCTTTTACTATTAAAAAAATTAACAGCTTTTCTTACGCTACCATATTCGTCTAATAATTTAGCGCCTATTTCATACGTAACTGAAATTTCTTCCATAATCATTCGAATTCCTCTATCAATTAACTTGTCGTTACTCAATTGCATATCCACCATTTTATTACCTTTTACTTTTCCCAAAGCAATCATAGTTGTGGTCGAAATCATATTTAAAACTAATTTCTGAGCCGTTCCAGCTTTCATTCGACTACTTCCAGTGACAAATTCTGGTCCAACAATCACGTCAATTGGATATTGTGCTGTTTTCGAAAGCGGACTTTCAGCATTACAACTAATACTTCCAGTAATAATTTTATTTTCATTGCATTTTTGTAAACCAGCAATAACATAAGGTGTTGTTCCAGAAGCTGCAATCCCAACTACCACATCATTTTTAGTAATTTTCCATTCTTGTAAATCTTTCCAAGCTTGGTTTTTGTCGTCTTCTGCAAATTCTACCGCTTTTCTAATGGCAGTGTCACCACCAGCAATAATTCCAATAATAGTGTCAAAATCAACACCAAATGTTGGCGGACATTCACTAGCGTCTACCACTCCTAATCTACCAGAAGTTCCCGCTCCAATGTAAAACAAACGACCACCACTTTTCATTTTGACAATAATTTGTTCCACTAAAGCTTCAATTTGTGGTAAGGCATTCTCAACCGCAAACGGAACTGTTTTATCTTCCGTATTAATATTGGTTAGCAATTCTTTTACAGACATTTCTTCTAAATGTTCGTAGTTTGAAGATTGCTCGGTTGTTTTAATAAATGACATTTGAATTTTTATTATAGTTGTCCAAATATACAAAGTATTTATAAATTTAAAGAATGACAACCATAGTTTATTGAATATTTTTATATTTGTTAAAAACTATATCTTTTGGATAAGAAATCTTCTGTATTAAAAATTTGTTTAGTTACTGTAACACTTTCTGATGGTGGAGCCGAGCGCTGCGCAGCGTTGTTATCTAAATATTTTCATAATCAAAAATTTGAAGTTTTTCACGTAGTTTTTTCTGGAAAAGTGGATTATGATTTTTCGGGGCAACTATTTCATTTAGAACATTTAAAAGATAAAAGAAACAGCTGGTGGAGTAGAAGCAAACGTTTTTTTGCCTTAAAGAAATTTTTCGCCAACAATCAATTCGATTATGTAATTGATTTTAGAACAAAACCACTTTTATTACAAGAATTGATAATTCACAACTTCGTTTATCCGAAATTCATTCAAACGATTCATAGTTATAAATTGAAATCGTACCTCCCAAAAAATATATTCTTAGCGAAATTATTATATAGAAATTGCCAACAATTTATCACAGTTTCACAAGGAATTAATGAAAAAGTTAGTTCAAATTATAAATTTATTTCCCCTAAGTTAATTTACAATCCAATTGATTTTGAAACTATTTCTGAAAAGGCTAATGAACCCATTTCAGACGATTTTCAGTATGTTTTATCTGCTGGAAGTATGAATAAAAACGTAAAACAATTCGATAAATTAATTGCATGTTATGCGAAATCGGTTTTGCCATCGAAAAATATTAAACTGATTATTTTAGGTGAAGGAAAACTGAAAAATAAATGGATTAAATTAGTTGAAAGCTTAAATTTACAAGAATTAGTGCTTTTTAAAGGCAGTGTAAAAAATCCTTTCAGATATTATAAAAATGCTATGTTTACCATTTCTACTAGTAAATACGAAGGAATGCCAATGGTTTTATTGGAATCTTTAGCGTGTGAAACCCCAATTATTTCTTGGGATTATGCTTCTGGACCAAATGAAATAATTACGAATGAAGTAAATGGATTACTAGTTG
>JAULXA010000009.1:0-3996 GCA_032118875.1 Flavobacterium sp. | reverse complement strand
TACTAAAGTAATCATGAAGAATACGAACAAATTTAAATAAGAGAAAAATTTGTGCATATTTTCGTCTTCATGCATGTAGCTGATAGAGTAGATGTGAATTAAAGATCCAATACCAGTTACAAACAACAACCATAAAACAGATAATTGATCGAATAAGAAGGAGAAATTAATTTTTATATTTCCGATTGAAAACCAATCTGCTAAATGAAAAGTAATTGCTTTTCCGTTAGCATTGATTTGAGAAAACAAACAAAGTGCACATAAAAATGAGATAACAACAGCTGTTGTTCCAATCACACCAGAAACAGTTTTTCCTAACTTTTTCCCTAAGAAAAGCGTAGTTAAAAAACCAACAAGTGGTGCAAATAATAAGAGTAATATAGTAGTATTCATTTCAGAATTATCCTTTTAGATTTTTTAAATTATCGATGTCAATATTTCCAATATTTCTAAATACCGAAACTAATATAGCTAAACCAACAGCTACTTCAGCTGCGGCAACTGCCATAGTAAAAAATACAAATACTTGCCCAGAAGGATCTTCATGATAAGAAGAAAAAGCAACTAAAAGTAAGTTTACGGCATTTAGCATAATTTCAATAGACATAAACATGATTATGGCATTTCTTCTGTATAAAAGACCAAACGCACCAATACAAAACAGCAAAGCTGAAAGCGTAAGATAGTTTTCGATACCAACGTGTTCTAATATGTTCATAATTATATTTTTTCTTCTTTTTTAGAAATTAAAACTGCACCAATCATAGAAACTAAAAGTAATACAGACGCAAATTCGAAAGGAACTTGGTATTCGTTCAATAATACTTTTCCTAATACTTTAATCGATTGATAATCTACTCCAGAATTAACATATTCAATATTTTCTGGTTGTGCTTTACGTAAAGCAGCAATTAATACTAAACCTAAAATCCCAGCAGAAAAAACGGCTGCGAATTTTGCCAATAAGGGTTTTGAAGTTTCATCTTCATGGTCTAGATTCATTAACATTAAGGTAAATAATAACAATACCATAATGGCTCCAGCATAAACAATAATGTGAACGATGGCTAAAAATTGTGCGTTGAACATTAAGTAATGACCTGCTAATGAAAAGAAGCAAATCACTAAATAAATTGCACTATGAATCGCATTTTTACTAAAAACTGTTAAGAAAGCAGTTCCTAAAGTAATGGCTGATAATATATAAAAAACTATTTCTAACATGATTAATTTACTGTATTAGATTGGGTGTTTTTAATAGCCATGTCTAAAGGCATAACCAATTTGTCTTTTCCGTAGATAAATTCTTCTCTTTCGTAACCTGAAGCTACGATTTTTTTAGAAGTAGTTAAATAAATGGCTTCTTTTGGACAAGCTTCTTCACATAAACCACAGAAAATACAACGCAACATATTTATTTCATAAATCTCCGCGTATTTTTCTTCTCTATATAAGTGTTTTTCTTCTGGTTTTCTTTCGCCAGCTTTCATTGTAATAGCTTCTGCAGGGCATGACAAAGCACATAATCCGCAAGCGGTACATCTTTCTCTGCCTTGGTCGTCGCGCATTAACATATGTTGTAAACGAGCAATTGGACTCATTTCACGTACTTCTTCCGGGTATTTTATGGTCACTTTTCTTCTAAACAAATGTTTTAAAGTGGTCCATAAACCTTTCAGAATTGTCCAAACGTAAATTCTTTCTAAAAATGTCATTTCCTTGTTGGAAACTTCAATTTTTCTTCCTGATAATGATATTTGTTGTACTGACATCTTCTTACTAATTAAATAAAACCATTACAATTCCTGTTACAATAATATTGATAACAGCCAACGGTATTAATATTTTCCAACCTAAATGCATTAATTGATCGTATCTAAAACGTGGAATCGTCCATCTTACCCACATGTAGAAAAAGATGAAGAAACATATTTTTGCAAATAAAGCAAAGAAACCAATTAGTGCTGTTAAATTCATTCCAATTGCTTCTTTACATTCTGCCATAAAAGGGAAGTGGTAACCACCAAAGAATATAACTGAAATAATTGTTGCTGAAATAAACATATTCGCATATTCAGCGAATAAATAGAATCCCATTTTCATTGATGAATATTCTGTATGATATCCACCAATTAATTCTGATTCACATTCCGCTAAATCGAAAGGCGTTCTGTTGGTTTCTGCAAAGGAACAAATTAAGAAAATTAAGAAAGCTAATGGTTGATATAAAACATTCCAACCACCAGAAGTTTGCATTTCTGTAATATCTTTTAAAGATAAAGATCCCGACATCATTAAGATTGAAATCATCGCTAATCCCATTGCCACTTCATAAGAAATCATTTGTGAAGAAGCACGAACGGCAGACATTAAGGAATATTTGTTGTTAGATGCCCAAGCACCAATCATAATTCCGTAAACTCCGATTGATAATACTCCAAAAACATACAAAATTGAAACATCAATATCTGTTGCTTGAAGGACTACATCTCTTCCGAAAACATGAATTTTATCACCCCATGGAATAACAGCACTAGTAATTAATGCGGTACTCATGGCGATAGCTGGTCCTAAAATAAATAAAAATCTATTAGGTGTATTTGGGAAAAATTCTTCTTTAGTAAATAATTTCGCTCCGTCGGCAAGTGGTTGTAACAAGCCACCCCAACCTGCACGGTTTGGTCCAACACGATCTTGTAAAAAAGCTGCAACTTTACGTTCAGCCCAAGTTGAATACATCGCCATAAACATGGTTAATGCAAAAACGGCAACAATTACTACGCTTTTTTCTATGATAAATGCACTATCCATTATTTTTGAGTATTTTTTAATGGAACACCTGACATACTAATTTTGACACGATCTTCATCACGACCTAAAAGTATATTTTTCTCAGTATCAATAATTACTTTCTCTAAAGGACGCGTGTAATTATTTTGGTTAATAACCGAATCTTTATCGAATTTTTTAGGACCTTCAATGGTCCAATCTGACACTTCTTTTTTATCGAAACGACAAGTATTACAAATAAATTCTTCTACTTCACCATATTGGTCTTTTCTACCTGTAACTCTTTGAATTTCGTTTCCGAACATCCAAACAGTAGTTTTTCCACAACAAGTTGTACATTCTCTGTGAGCATTGAAAGGTTTGTTAAACCAAACTCTACTTTTGAAACGGAATGTTTTATCTGTTAAAGCTCCAACAGGACAAACATCAATCATATTTCCAGAAAATTCATTGTCAATCGCAGCAGAAACACAAGTTGAAATTTGTGCATGATCTCCACGGTTTAAAACACCATGAACTCTTTTGTCTGTTAATTGGTCAGCTAAAGTCGTACAACGTTGACATAAAATACAACGATTCATGTGTAATTGAATTTTATCACCAATATTTTCTGGTTCAAAAGTTCTTTTTTCTTCAATGAAACGCGTTTCTGATTTTCCGTGTTCGAAACTTAAATTTTGTAAATCACATTCTCCGGCTTGGTCACAAACTGGACAATCTAAAGGGTGGTTGATTAATAAAAATTCAGTTACTGATTTTCTTGCTTCAGTTACTCTGTCCGAATTTTTACTATTCACTTCCATACCATCCATACATCCTGTTACACAAGATGCCATTAATTTTGGCATTGGTCTTGGATCGGCTTCGCTACCTTTAGCCACTTCGACTAAACAGCAACGACATTTTCCACCGCTTCCTTTTAATTTAGAATAATAACACATGGCTGGTGGCACTAAATCGCCTCCAATCATACGCGCAGCTTGCAGGATCGTTGTTCCCGGTTCTACTTCAACGCTTTGTCCGTCTATGGTTACTTTCATGTTATAAATGTTTGATTCCTAGTGGAATCATTTTTGAATTTTTATTAAACAGTTTGTTTTCCAATTAAGTGACGTACTTTTTCAAATGGTTCGTTCACAAAATGGTTTCTATCTTTAATTTTTTCTGGGAATCTTACATGGTATTCAAATTCCTCTCTGAAGTGAC
>JAULXA010000008.1:1216-8939 GCA_032118875.1 Flavobacterium sp. | reverse complement strand
TACATTGTCCTAACCACTTTGCATAGTTAGTCCCACAACTTTGACAAAAGAAAGAAGTTTTTAGTTTAGCCATTTATTTATGCTGGATTTATTTTGGTATTATTCGTCTTTTTTTGGTTCTTCTGTTGGAACTGGTTCTACGGGTGCATCAGTTGGAACTTCTTCCACTTTAGGTTCGTCTTTTTTACCTTTTAAAGCTTCCGCTCTGTCTAATAAATAGTCTTTCGTTAAATCGCCAATTGGTTCTTGCGTATACGCTCTCATGTATTCTTTTGCGGCTCTTTTACTATCACCAGTTTTTTCAAAATACATCCCACGTTGATACGTTCCAAGCATTGTTTTTGGATATTGCTTGTCTGAATATTCTGCTAATAATTGAAATTCATCGTACGCTTTATTCTTTAAAATTGCGGCTTCGATGGCTTTGAAATCAGACATTCTTGGTTGCATTTTAATACCGATTTTCTTTTCGATATAATCGTATTTGTCAATTAAATATTGGGCATATCCTTTTTCTAATTTCAGAATTTTTTCATTGAATTCTAATTTTGAAATCGGTTGGTATCCATTGAATATAAAGTACATCGCACTAGGAATAGCTTCCGCAACTAACGAATAATGTGATGTGTTTTTAAATACGTCGTATCTATAAATCACGTTCGGATTTTTAATGTCTTTTGCAATATCATCCAACTTTTTTGTTTTTTCTTGAATTTCTTCTAAATCACCTGTTGAAGTGGCGTGATAGTAAAAAATTGGTTTTTGAATTTTGGCTAATCTGTCAGCAATTCTTTCTTCCATACCTGGAGCCATTTCTGGAGCTAATGAAATAAAAGCATTAAAAATTGGGTCGTCTTTGTATAAATAGAAATTTAAAAAGCCTGCAGTGGTATCGTGTCCAGCAATCATTCTGAAAGGTAATGTTCTGTATTTTAGTTGAACGTATGGTAATAATTCGAAACCAATAAATTCGAAAAATTTAGCACCAGAATCTGCTGGTAAGCCATCTTCTCCAAAGTTGCTATCGTTAAAGCGTGTCTCGCCATAATTTTGATTTACAGCAACAATTATCATTTCTGGTAAATCGTCCCAATAGTTTCCATATTTTAAAATTCCTGAAAAAGGATCGGCTAAATATTCACCATCTAGTAAAACTAAAACGGGATATTTTTTTGTTGGATTACTTTCGTATGAAGCAGGTGTAATTACTGAAAAAGTTCTTTCGTCATTTAGTTTTTTAGACTGGATTTTTTCGTCCACTTTTTGAGCAAAAGCAGCAACAGAAACCATTAAAAATAGTAGGATAGATTTCATCTTCATGATAAATTGGTTTAGTAAAATAATGTAGCAATATACTAATTATTTTTTATTGTAGAGTGGTAAAAAAGCGTAAGATAATAAACCAAGTACTATGGTTAAAATAGTTTGTGACGTCCAAACCAACCAGCCAAAAGCAGTTCCGATATCATTTGAAATTCCGTATAAAGAAAAAATCATAGCGATGGCTAAAGGATAAGCGCCTAAGCCACCGTTGGTAAAACCAACAGCTAAACTTCCAAAAATGAAACCCATAATTACAATATCAAAAGTAATGTTTGAAGTTTCTGGTAAAGCAAAAATGGTAACATAAAACATTAGTAAATAGGTAAACCAAATAAAAAAAGAAAAGAAAATATATTTCCATTTGTCTTTCATTTTAAGAATGCTCGACATGCCTTCGATTAAGCCAGATAATTTGTTTTTAAGTTTTTTGATGATATTCCATTCGGCATAAATCCAAATTATAAGAAAAATGATTCCTAAAATTACACCGGCAATTCCGAAAAGGATTATTTTTTCAAAAGCTATTTTTCCTTTTATAAAATTGTATAATTTTTCAAATTGCAGCACAAATGCCAGTCCTACGAATATTAAAAAAATTAGTAAATCGACAATACGTTCTGCTACAATTGTTCCGAAACCTTTGTCGAATGGTACTTTTTCATATCTTTTTAATAAAGCTGCTCTTGTGATTTCTCCCGACCTAGGAATAGTTAAATTCATGAAATAGGAAACACAAACCGACATTAAATCGTTTTTAAAATCTGTTTGGTAGCCTAAATGTTGTAAAGAATATTTCCAACGATAGGCTCTTGCCCAATATCCAAATAAGGCAATAAATAAAGACAGAAAAATATAAAAATAATCGGCTTGTTGAAAACACGATTTAATTTTATTTAATTCATCAACGGATAATGTAGTGTATTGATAATAAATTAGTCCGAAACCTAAAAGTAACGGAACAAATAAAGATGCAATTTTGCCTAATTTTGCTTTCAAAACTACGTTAAAGAATTGTCTTTTTCATTAGGAAAAACTAAACAAGGTTTAAATGTTTTTGCTTCTTCAAATTCGATAATTCCGTAAGCAATAATGATGATGATATCACCACGATGCACTTTTCTGGCAGCTGGACCATTTAAAGTGATTTCTCCAGTGTTTCTTGGTCCTTTAATGGCATAAGTTTCCAAACGTTCTCCATTATTAACATTAACAATGGCAACTTTTTCACCTTCTACAATATTGGCCGCTTCAAGCAAAGCTTCGTCAATTGTAATACTTCCAATATAATTTAAATCGGCTCCAGTAACAGAAACTCTGTGTATTTTAGATTTTACTACTTGTATTTGCATTTTGCAAAGTTAATTAATTCGAATAAATTTTATAATTTATTTTAACGAAATATTATCAATTAATCTGATATTTTCAATAAAAACGGCTATAAAACCTCTATATTTTTTATTTTTTACTTTTCTTTTACAGGTTAAAAGGGTGTCTTCTGCTGCAATTTCAAAATATTCTAAAGTAAAATTAGCATGTTTTTTGAATTCTTTTTCCACAAATAAAACCACTTCATTTGCCGATTTCGAAATAAATTTTTCTTTGGCTTGTGAAAGAATTTGGTAAATTAATTTCGATTCATTTCTCGCACTTTCAGAAAGTCTTTCGTTTCTACTGCTCATTGCTAAGCCACTTGATTCTCTGTAAATTTCGCAACCAATAATAGTTACGGGAATTTTATGTTTCGCAACTAATTTTTTTACAATTTGCAGTTGTTGAAAATCTTTTTCGCCAAAATAGGCATTTGTTGGTTTGATAATTTCGAAGAGTTTTTTCACAATTGTTCCTACGCCATCAAAATGTCCGGGACGATGTTTGCCTTCCATTTGATTTTCTAATCCATCGTAATTAAAAGAAGTAGAAATGGTATTTCCTTCATAAATATCTGACACACTTGGCGCATAAACTATTATGTTTTTATTTAATTGTTGCACAAGTTCCACGTCTTTCTCTAAAGTTCTTGGATATTTTTTTAAATCATCAGCATTATTAAACTGCGTTGGATTCACAAAAATACTTAAAACCGTAATCTCGTTTTCAGCTAAAGATTGCTCTAATAAAGAAAGGTGTCCTTCGTGTAAAGCGCCCATAGTAGGCACAAAACCAATTTTTTTAGATTGATTTTGGGCTTTATTTAATTCAATTTGAAGTTCTTTTTGTGTCTGAAAAACGTGCATAGGATATTTTTATAAAGTGCAAACTTACTATTTTAGTAGATAAGTCCATAAATTTTTATAATTTTGCATATTAAACAAAAATATAACATTTATTATATGAATGACAAGAGGATATTATATGTATCATCTGAAGTAGTGCCTTATTTAGCTGAAAATGAAGTGTCATTACATTCTTATGAACTGCCAAAAATGATAAATGAAGTAGGAGGGCAGATAAGAATTTTTATGCCAAGATATGGAAATATCAATGAACGCAGACATCAATTACACGAAGTAATTCGACTTTCTGGGATGAATTTGGTAGTAAATGACATGGATATGCCTTTAATTATTAAGGTTGCTTCTATCCCAAAAGAAAGAATTCAGGTTTATTTTATAGATAATGATGAATATTTTAAAAGAAAAGCTACTTTTTCTGACGAAGAAGGTGTGTTGTATCCAGATAACGACGAAAGAGCAATTTTCTTTGCAAAAGGTGTAGTTGAAACCGTAAAAAAATTAAATTGGGTCCCAGATATTATCCACGTTCACGGTTGGATGGCATCTTTATTGCCTGTTTATTTAAAACATTACTATAAGGATGAAGGTATTTTTGAAGACACAAAAATTATCACATCCGTTTACAACAATGATTTTGAAGGAACTTTAGATAGTGAAATGATAACTAAATTAGCTTTCGATAATTTGCCAGCTGATGCTATTTCAATTTATAAAGAACCCGTTTTTAATAATTTAATGAAAGCTACAATTGATCATTCAGATGGAATTATTATTGCATCAAATGACTTGTCGGCAGATTTAACAAAATATATAGAAACTTCGAAGAAACCTTTTTTACCTTTCACCCCGAAAGAAATTTTCAAAGAGGCATATTTAGAGTTTATTAAAAATAAAGTACAATAATTATAATGAAAAAGAAAATAGCAGTATTATTTTTAGTTTTTTCAATGGTGTTTATTTCTTGCGATCAAGATTTTAATACTATTGGAGGAGATTTAGTTGGTGATGAACATTTTGATTTTGACAAATACGTAGTTCAAGGACTAAAGGCATATTCTGTAAAAACAGAAGAAGTGCAAACTAATAATTTAGCAATAAATCCGATTGGGATATATAATAATCCTTATTTTGGGCAAACTCAAGCAAACTTTGTAACACAAGCTTCCATTACTACACTACAGCCAAAATTTGGTACAAATGTGCAAGTTGAAAATGTAACTTTATATATTCCTTATTTTAGTACAGCTGGAGAAACAAATGCAGATGATGAAACAACTTATACTTTAGATTCAATTTTCGGATCGAATAAAGAAAGTAAAATCAAATTAAGTGTTTACGAAAATGGCTATTTTTTAAATAGTTTTGATCCTAATACGGAGTTTCAAGATAGCCAACGTTATTACAATAATGGGACTTCAAATGCAGGTATAGTTCCAATTGACTTTGATGGTTCAAAAATTGGTCATAATGGTAGTGGTGATCCGCAACAAAACGGTATTCGTTTAAACGATAGTCCAAATGCAGCGGAAAACGATCAATTCTTTTTTAATAAAAATGAAATCGTTGTTTATAAGAAAAAATTTAACACGATTTCGGGAGTGTTAGAATTTGTTGATGAAAATGACGTTGTTACAACAGATCCAACTAAATATGTAGTTAAAGAGCGTTTAGCTCCTGGGATTTATTTGACTCTAAATAAAGAATTTTTCAAGAAAAGAATATTAGATGCATCTGCTAGTAATTTGTATAATAATAATAGTTTTAGACAATATTTTAAAGGTTTGTATTTTAAAACAGAGTTAGTTGCCGGTCAAGAAGGCGCGATGGCGATGTTGAATTTTAATAATGCAAAATTAAATTTGAATTATAGTTCTATAAACGATGGTGCTGCTGCAGGTGCAGTAGCGACTTCTAAAACGTTTGTTATGAATTTTGGTACTAATGCTGGAGGAAATACTGTTTCATTGCAAAATTTCAATTATTCTGGAGCATATAATACTGGTTTGACTGCGTCTGCAACGAATCCTAGTTTTGGAGCAGATTCTAATTTATATTTAAAAGGAGGAAAAGGTTCTGTAGTTTATATGGATCTTTTCGGTGATGCAGATGCTTTAAAGATAGAAGACGGTCAATTAGTTTCAGGTTCAAATAGTGTTCCGGATGAATTAGATCAATTAAGATTGAACGGTTGGTTAATTAACGATGCCTATATAGAATTTTATATTGATAAAGCGGCTATGAATCCTACGAATCAAGTTGAAGCAGAAAGATTGTATTTATTTGATGCAACCAATCAAAAACCTTTAGTAGATTATACTTTTGATTCGAGTACAAATTCAAATCCAAAAAGAGGAAAGGCTAACTTTGGTGGAATGATAGAGAGAGATAATACGACTGAAAAAAAAGGAGTAAAATATAAAATTAGAGTTACACAATATATCAACAACATTCTTAATAGTAAAAATGTTAATGTGAATAAGAATGTAAAACTTGGACTTTGTATTACGGAAAATATCAATTTAGCAACTAATTTTTATTACAAAGAAGCGGTGGATTTAAATAGCACGCCTTTTACAAACGATGATGTAAAAGTAAAAGTTTTTCCAACAGCTTCAATTCTGTCTCAAGAAGGTGTGGTTTTACATGGAACTCATCCTGCATTACCAGCTAATGCTGATAAAAGATTAAAATTAACAATTCATTATACAAAACCAAATTAAACTCTTATATATATGTGTGGAATCGTAGGTTATATTGGTCATAGAGAAGCATATCCAATTATTATAAAAGGATTGAAAAGATTAGAATATCGTGGATACGATAGTGCTGGTCTTGTTTTATATGATGGTAAAGAATTGAAACTTTGTAAAACTAAAGGAAAAGTTTCCGATTTAGAAGAAAAAGTAGCGAAGGAAATATCTACAGAAGGACATATTGGTTTTGGACATACACGTTGGGCAACTCATGGTGTGCCAAATGATGTAAATTCACATCCACATTTTTCAAATTCTGGAAAATTAGCGATTGTTCATAATGGAATTATTGAAAATTATGAGCCGTTAAAAAAAGAATTAATTAAAAGAGGTTATGTTTTTCATTCTGATACCGATACAGAAGTTTTAATTAACTTAATTGAAGACGTTCAGAAAACAGATAATTTAAAATTAGGAAAAGCAGTTCAAGTTGCCTTAAATCAGGTAGTTGGAGCTTATGCGATTGTGGTGTTTGATGTAAATAAGCCGGATGAATTAGTTTGTGCTCGTTTAGGTTCGCCATTGGCAATTGGTATTGGTGAAGACGAATATTTTGTGGCTTCAGATGCTTCTCCGTTTATTGAATTTACTTCAAATGCTATTTATTTAGAAGATGAAGAAATGGCGATTATTCGTTTGAATAAACCAATGAAAGTTCGTAAAATTAAAGATGATTCTTTAGTAGATCCATACGTTCAAGAATTGCAAATGAATTTAGAGCAAATTGAAAAAGGAGGTTACGAACATTTCATGTTAAAAGAAATTTACGAACAACCTAACGTAATTAAAGATACTTATAGAGGAAGATTATTAGCTAACAAAGGCATTATTCAAATGTCTGGTGTAGAAGATAATTTAGAAAAATTCACGAATGCTAAAAGAATTCTAATTATCGCTTGTGGAACTTCTTGGCATGCTGGTTTAGTTGCTGAATATGTTATCGAAGAATTTGCAAGAATTCCTGTGGAAGTAGAATATGCTTCAGAATTCAGATATAGAAATCCGATTATAAATAAAGATGACGTTGTAATTGCTATTTCACAATCTGGTGAAACTGCAGATACTTTGGCAGCAATCAAATTAGCAAAAGAAAACGGAGCGTTTGTTTTTGGAGTGTGTAACGTTGTAGGTTCTTCTATTTCAAGAGAAACGGATGCAGGTGCTTATACGCATGCTGGTCCCGAAATTGGTGTGGCTTCAACAAAAGCATTTACCACTCAAATTACCATCCTTACACTTATTGCTTTACGTTTAGCGAAAGCAAAAGGGACCATGAATCATTCTGATTACCAACGTTATTTGTTAGAATTAGAAATGATTCCAGAAAAAGTGCAAGAAGCTTTAGAAACTAATGAAGTGGCTAAAACGATCGCAGCTATTTACAAAGATGTTCCCAATGCCTTGTATTTAGGC
>JAULXA010000008.1:0-1191 GCA_032118875.1 Flavobacterium sp. | reverse complement strand
TTAGAAGGTGCATTGAAATTAAAAGAAATATCATATATTCATGCAGAAGGATATCCTGCTGCCGAAATGAAACACGGACCAATTGCTTTAATTGATGAGCAAATGCCAGTTATTGTAATTGCACCAAATAAAGGGCATTACGACAAAGTAGTAAGTAATATTCAAGAAATAAAATCAAGAAGCGGAAAAATTATTGCCGTAGTTACTAAAGGTGATACGCAAGTGAAAGCTTTAGCAGATCACGTAATTGAAATTCCAGAAACTTCTGAAGCGTTAACACCATTATTAACCACAATTCCATTGCAATTGTTATCATATCATATTGCTGTATTGAGAGGTTGTAATGTCGATCAGCCTAGGAATTTGGCAAAATCAGTGACCGTAGAATAACCAAAAAAAGCGAAATATTAATTATTTCGCTTTTTTATTAAAAAAAATTCAAAAAATATATTGCATAATTGCATCTAAAAAAACTATCTTTGCACTCTGAAAAAAGTATGTTTTTTTTCAATAATAAATAGCTATTAAATAAATACATAAGCAATGTCTAAAGTTACAGGAAAAGTTGCACAAATTATTGGACCAGTTGTAGATGTAGTGTTTGACACTACTAACGGTGAACTTCCAAAAATTTATGATTCATTAGAAATTACTAAAAAAGACGGTACTAAATTAGTATTAGAAGTACAATCTCACATTGGAGAAAATACAGTACGTACTATCTCAATGGACTCTTCTGATGGTTTATCAAGAGGTACTGAAGTGGTTGGAACAGGAAATCCAATCAAAATGCCAATTGGACCAGATGTTTATGGTCGTTTATTCAACGTTATTGGTGATGCTATCGACGGTTTAGGGGAATTACCTAAAGACGGAGATAACGGAATGTCTATTCACCGTGCTGCACCAAGATTTGAAGATTTAGCTACTTCTTCTGAAGTTTTATTTACAGGTATTAAAGTAATTGACTTAATTGAGCCTTATGCAAAAGGAGGTAAAATTGGTTTATTCGGTGGTGCTGGAGTAGGTAAAACTGTATTAATTCAAGAATTAATTAACAATATCGCAAAAGGTCACGGTGGACTTTCAGTATTCGCAGGAGTAGGAGAAAGAACACGTGAAGGAAATGACTTACTTCGTGAGATGTTAGAGTCAGGAATTATAAAATATGGTGATGAATTCATGCACTCT
>JAULXA010000007.1:0-2958 GCA_032118875.1 Flavobacterium sp. | reverse complement strand
CAATTCCCATTTGCATCACGTTGAATTTATCCGCAATTTGACGTAATGGATTGTACAACATGGCAATATACATGTTGAACGAAATTAGTTGTCCAACACTTGTGTGTGTATCGCCGTTAATAATAAATAATGCACCAAAATAGACTACTAGACCTAAAGTAATACTTGAAATAATATCGGCAATAGGGAAGAAGATACTATTGTATAAAATGTTCTTCAACCAAGCTTTATTGTGCTTGTGATTAATTTCTTTAAATTTTTCTAATTCAATTTGTTCTCGATTAAATAATTGAACAATTTTCATTCCGGTTAAACGCTCTTGAATGAACGTATTTAAATTCGCCACTTCATTACGCACTTCGTTAAAAGCTACTTTCATTTTTTTGTTGAAAATATTTGTCGCAATTAAGATTATTGGCATAATTAATAGAACAATAGCAGTAATTTTCCAGTTGATAATCAGCATAAAAGCTAAGACGATAATCATTTTTAAAAAATCACTGACAATCATAAACAAACCTTGACTAAAAATACTGGCGATGTTTTCCATATCAGAAACACAGCGCGTAATTAGTTTTCCAACAGGTTCATTGTCGAAATATTTGGTTTTGAAACTTGCTAAATGTGCGAAAAGTTTTTCTCTAATGACTTTAACAATATCTTGTCCTAACCAACTGGAAACATATACGAAGAAATATTGCGCAACAACCTCTAAAATCAGTATAAAAAGCATTAAAGCTACTAATATTTTTATGTTATAAGCATTATTCCCATCTTGAAGTATAAAACTCATTAAATTTAGAAAGTAATCCTGAATTACATTCGTCTCTTTACTAGCATCAACAAAGTATTTATCGATAGTAATGTTTAAAACCAAAGGTCTTAAAGCTGCAACAATAGCCAAAAAAATAGCCCAAAAAGCAACGCTAACGAGTTTGCTTTTAAATGGCTTGGCATATTGTAATACTTTTTTAAAAGAGGATGATTTTAAAACGCTCATTTGGCTTATATAATTTTTAAAGGCTAAAGATAAGGATATTTTACTTTTGTTAGATATAATCCGTGAGCAGGAACTGAAAATCCAGCTTTATTTCTGCTTTTACTTTCAATAATGTTTCTAAAATCAGATAACGAGGTCTTGTGAATACCAACATTTATTAGTGTTCCAACGATGGCACGAACCATGTTTCGCAAAAATCTATCAGCAGTAATGGTAAAAACAATTTGATTTTCATTTTGTTGCCAATGTGCTTCAGTGATTTTACAATTGAAGGTTTTAACATCCGTATGAATTTTAGAAAAGCATTCAAAATCTATGTATTCGAAAAGGATTTTACTTGCTTCATTCATCAAATCTAAATCTAATTTATGATGTACTTTCCAACTTCCGTCTGCATTAAAAACATCTTTAAACGTGTTGATGTGATATTCGTAAGTTCGACTCGTAGCATCAAATCGAGCATGAGCATCAGGATGTACTTCAATAATATTGAAAATAGCAATATCTTTTGGTAAAAACGAGTTTAATTTCTGAATTGTATTTGTAATATCAAAATCAACTTCCGTATCAAAATGCGCGAACATTTGTTTGGCATGTACACCAGAATCGGTTCTGCCAGCGCCAACAATTTCAATCTTTTCTCTAAGTAATAAAGATAAAGATTTATCTAAAGTTTCCTGAATTGAAATCGCATTCGGTTGCACTTGAAACCCAAAATATTCTTTTCCGTTATAGGCAAATTCGATGAAGTATCTCAATTCGTTTGATTTAGTTTGGCAAAAATAATGTTTTTCAATGGCAATAACAATTTCAAAAATCAAAAAAACTTTGTGCCTTTGCGTCTTTGTGGCGAAACTTATTTCTTACTTTTGCGATATGAAAAAAATACTATTACTTTCTGATACGCACAGTCATATTGACGAAACCATTTTAAAATACGTAAAATTAGCGGATGAAGTTTGGCATGCGGGTGATATTGGCGATTTGAAAGTTACAGATACGATACAAAAACTAAAATCTTTACGTGCTGTTTTTGGAAACATTGACAATCATGAAGCGCGTTTAGAATTTCCTTTGAACAATCGTTTTTTTTGTGAAGGTGTTGATGTTTTGATAACGCATATTGGTGGTTATCCTGGAAAATATAGTCCAGCTATCAGAGAAGAAATTACTAAAAATCCTCCTAAATTATTTATTTGTGGCCATTCGCATATTTTAAAAGTAATGTTCGATAAAAAACTAAACTGTTTACATATGAATCCGGGAGCAGCAGGAATTTCAGGTTTTCATCAAAAAAGAACGATGTTACGATTTGAAATTGATGGAGATAAAATTCAGAGTTTAGAAATTATTGAAATAGGTGACAAGTAAGTAGGATTTACGATTTACGATTTACGGAGTTTAGAGAAGTGTCTAAAAACGAAAATCCGCTTAGTTTTCACTAAACGGATTTTCTACGCACTAATAAGCTAAGATGATAGGTTTATCGTATTCTGTCCACAGATTTTACGAGATCTTCGTCCTTTTTAATTGCCTTGTTTGCCAAAGCAAGAAAAACGATAGAAAAAATTGGTAGAAACATCCCAATACCTTTCTCAGAATCAGCTGATCCTCCAGGTAGATTTAGTGAATGATATACTAATAATCCTATAATAATAAAGTTTAATATCATATTCAGTCTGTTAATCACAAACTGGTTTTGTCTTTTCCTATAACTAAAAATACTTACAACAGCTAATAAAGCACTTGATGCAAATAAAATTGAAAACAAAATAGCATGAGTAAATAGCTCTTCTTTTTTGGCTACATTTGGCCATAAGCTTATGAACAGGGGTAAAATACCTGAAATTATGAAGCAAATAAGCAAATAAACCGTTTGAATTCTTTGTAACATTTTTTACTTTTATAGTCACAAAAATATGTTTTCTTTTTTAAAAAAACTATTGTTTTATAATAAA
>JAULXA010000006.1:0-2456 GCA_032118875.1 Flavobacterium sp. | reverse complement strand
TTTTTGGACCAAGACCAAGAAGCTACTCATTCAAATTGAATAAAAACTTAAAAAGATTAGCTCGTAAATCAGCTTTCTCTTTAAAAGTAAAAGAGTCAAATTTGGTAGTTGTTGAAGACTTTACATTTGATGTGCCAAACACTAAAAATTTCATTAACGTATTGAAATCTTTAGGGTTAGAAAACAAAAAATCTTTGTTTGTGTTGGGAGATGCAAATAAAAATGTATATTTGTCGTCACGTAATTTAAAATCATCTAGCGTTGTAACTACTTCAGAAATAAGCACTTATGCTATTTTGAATGCTAAAACCTTAGTTCTTTTAGAAAGCGCAATTGACGGAATTGAAGTTAATTTAAGTAAATAATAAGATTATGAGCATCATAATTAAGCCTATTATAACTGAGAAACTAACTAAAGATGGTGAAATTTTTAACCGTTTTGGTTTTATAGTTGAAAAAACTGCAAACAAAATTCAGATCAAAAATGCTATTGAAGCTGCTTTTGGTGTGAATGTAGTTAATGTTAATACAATGAACTATAGAGCTGATAGAAGTGTTAAATATACTAAAAGTGGTTTAATCAGTGGGAAAACAAATGCTTACAAAAAAGCAATTGTACAAGTTCAAGAGGGAGAAACAATAGATTTTTATACTAATATCTAATAGAAAATGTCAGTTAGAAAATTAAAACCTATTACCCCGGGTCAGCGATTTAGAGTTGTTAATAGCTTTGACACTATTACAACTGATAAGCCGGAGCGTTCATTGATCGCACCGAAAAAAAACTCTGGAGGTAGAAATAGTCAAGGAAAAATGACCATGCGTTATACAGGCGGTGGTCACAAACAAAAGTATCGTATCATTGATTTTAAAAGAACTAAAGTTGGAATTCCAGCAACAGTTAAAACTATCGAGTACGATCCAAACCGTTCAGCATTTATTTCATTATTGTACTATGCAGATGGAGCTAAAACTTACATCATTGCACAAAATGGATTACAAGTTGGACAAACTGTAGTTTCAGGTGTTGATGCGTCTCCAGAAATTGGAAATGCAATGCCTTTAAGTAAAATTCCTCTAGGAACTGTTATTTCGTGTATCGAATTAAGACCAGGTCAAGGAGCTGTAATCGCTCGTTCTGCAGGAACTTTCGCTCAGTTAATGGCAAGAGATGGAAAATATGCAACAATTAAAATGCCTTCAGGTGAAACAAGATTAATCTTGTTAACTTGTTCAGCAACAATTGGAGCAGTTTCTAACTCAGACCACCAATTAATCGTATCAGGAAAAGCTGGTAGATCAAGATGGTTAGGTAGAAGACCAAGAACAAGACCGGTAGCAATGAACCCAGTTGATCACCCTATGGGAGGTGGTGAAGGACGTTCATCTGGAGGTCATCCACGTTCAAGAAAAGGTTTACCTGCTAAAGGTTATAGAACTCGTTCTAAAGTTAACCCGAGTAATAAGTATATTGTAGAACGTAGAAAGAAATAATTAGATAGACATGGCACGTTCATTAAAAAAAGGACCATTTGTTCACTATAAATTAGAGAAGAAAGTTCAAGAAAATATCGCAGGTGGTAATAAAGGTGTTGTTAAGACTTGGTCTAGAGCATCTATGATTACTCCAGATTTCGTTGGGCAGACTATCGCAGTTCACAATGGTCGTCAATTTGTTCCAGTTTATGTAACTGAGAACATGGTAGGACACAAATTAGGAGAGTTTTCACCAACAAGATCTTTTAGAGGTCATGCTGGGGCTAAAAATAAAGGTAAAAAATAATAGGAAGCTATGGGAGTTCGTAAAAGAGAAAGAGCAGAGCAGACTAAAGAAGCAAAAAAACATGTTGCTTTTGCTAAATTAAATAACTGTCCAACTTCACCTAGAAAAATGCGTTTAGTAGCAGATTTAGTAAGAGGTCAGAAAGTTGAATTAGCTCTTAATATATTAAGATTTAGTCAAAAAGAAGCTTCAAGAAAATTAGAGAAATTATTGTTATCTGCCATAAATAATTATGTACAGAAAAACGAAGATGCTAATTTAGAAGAAGCAGGCTTATTTGTAAAAACGATTACAGTTGATGGTGGAATGATGTTAAAAAGACTTCGTCCAGCGCCACAAGGTCGTGCACACAGAATTAGAAAGCGTTCTAATCACGTTACAATCGTGTTAGGATCAAATGATAACACACAAAGCAATTAATTAAGATGGGACAAAAGACAAATCCAATAGGAAATAGACTTGGAATCATCAGAGGATGGGATTCAAACTGGTATGGTGGAAATGACTACGGTGATAAAATCGCTGAAGATTATAAAATCAGAAAGTATATCCATGCTCGTTTATCTAAAGCTAGTGTATCGAAAATAATTATCGAAAGAACTTTAAAACTTGTAACCGTTACTATCACTACTGCTAGACCTGGTATTATTATCGGAAAAGGTGGTCAAGAGGT
>JAULXA010000005.1:0-3863 GCA_032118875.1 Flavobacterium sp. | reverse complement strand
TTATGTTCATAAATTTGGATTATTAATTATAGAATTACATACCATTTCGCCAGAAATAACAGCTAGTAATTTGGGAAGTACAGCTGCAACTGCTTATGATGCGACGCACGGTTTTTCAGATCAATATATTGTAGAAATTGACGTTTTACACAAAGTTGCTGCAGAAGTTGGTTTGTTTCCAGATCCATTATATTTTAAAAAATTCCCCAATACCAATTATGCCACAGTTAGCATTAATTTATTAAGAGGCTAATTTTAAAAAAAAGATATGTTTACAGAACAAATAGTAAATTTAAAACCGAAAGTTCAAACCATAATTGACTTCATAGCCAAAAAAGATTTGGTAAACGCCAATGTGTATTTGCATGAAGTGAGTGACGAAGTGGAAGATTTAATTGATTCCGTTACGCTTGATGCGCATTTAATTGAGTTAGCTAAATATCAGGTTTTATTGAAGCATTTATTACTTAAAATACAAAATGAAACAAACTAAACCTTGCCCTTGTGGTAGTGCATTAAATTTGGAACAATGCTGTTCTCCCTATATTTACGATGGAGTAGTTGTGCCAACTGCAGAAAAATTAATGCGCTCTCGTTTTACGGCCTATTGTTTGCAGAATGCGGATTATTTGTACAATACAACTCACGTTTCTCAAAAAAAATACACCAATAAATCGGATATTTTGACTTGGGCGAAATTAAATACTTGGCAAAAATTAGAAATTCTAAATTTCTCTGAAAATACAGTAGAATTTAAAGCTTATTATTTAGACGAAAACAGAAAACCTCAAATTCATCACGAAAAATCAACGTTTATCAATTTTCAAGAAGCTTGGTTTTATGTAGATGGGAAATTCTTTTAGATTTAACTAAAAATTAGTATTCGTTTTTATGTTATAAAATATAAACCTTGTACTTTTAATGTATGAAAAAAGGATTCTATTTTAAAACATACGAAAAACCATTTAAGACACCCTTTGAGGTGCTTTTTGGCGTTTTTAAAGAATTGATTGTACACACTTCAGGCGATTTTGACGAAGCTATCGATTGGTTACGAGAATTAGATAACGAATACAAATTAACCACTCCAGAATACACTATTGAAGACTTTATCGAAGATTTAAAGAAAAAAGGATTCATCCGTGAAGAAATCAATCCTGATGGTGGTTCCGGAGAAACGACTATAACTTCTAAAACTGAACGCTTAATCAGACAAGCAGCTTTAGATCAAATATTTGGAAATTTAAATAAATCGGGTAGTGGAAACCATAAAACCAAACAAGTTGGTGGTGGCGATGAACTAACTGGCGAATTTCGAAGTTATAATTTTGGTGATTCGTTAGATAAAATTTCTTTAACGGAGAGTTTAAAAAATGCCCAAATCAATAACGGAATAGGAGATTTTCAATTGACTGAAAACGATTTGGTGATTGAAGACACGCATTACAAATCGCAAATGAGTACGGTTTTAATGATTGATATTTCGCACAGTATGATTTTGTACGGTGAAGACCGAATTACACCAGCCAAAAAAGTTGCTATGGCTTTGGCAGAACTTATCACCACTCGCTATCCAAAAGATACTATCGATATTTTAGTTTTTGGTAACGATGCTTGGCCAATTTCTATAAAGGAATTACCGTTTTTAAAAGTCGGACCGTATCATACCAATACAGTCGCTGGTTTGCAATTAGCCATGGATATGCTTCGAAGAAAACGAAATACCAACAAACAAATTTTTATGATTACCGACGGAAAACCAAGTTGCGTTCGTGAAAAAGATGGTTCTTATTACATGAATAGCAACGGTTTAGATGAATATATCGTTGAAAAATGTTATACACAAGCCGCTCAAGCCAGAAAATTGCATATTCCCATAACCACTTTTATGATTGCAAACGATCCGTATTTGCAACAATTCGTAGATAAATTTACAGAAGCCAATCAAGGAAAAGCTTTTTATACCGGTTTGAAAGGTTTAGGAGAAATGATTTTTCAAGATTATGAAACCAATAGAAAAAAGAAATTAAAATAATAAGCCAAGTATAAGGATGAAAATCCACAAAAAAATAAATTAAAAAATGGACATTAAAATTATAAATACTTTAGGTGAATTGATAGCATCAGGTTATCAATCTAAAAACATAAAAGACGAGTTACGTACCAATTTAAGAAATAAACTAATAGCTAAACAGCCAACTTTTACAGGAGTTCATGGTTTTGAAAATTCGGTTATTCCAGAATTGGAAAGAGCTATTTTATCTCGACATAATATTAATTTATTAGGGTTGCGCGGACAAGCAAAAACTCGTTTAGCACGAAAAATGGTGGAACTTTTGGATGAATATATTCCGTTTGTTTCGGGTTCTGAAATTAACGATGATCCTCTAAATTCAATTTCTCGTTTTGCAATAGATTTAATTGCTGAAAAAGGAAACGATACGCCAATTTCTTGGTTGCACAGAAGTGAACGTTTTTTCGAAAAATTAGCGACTCCAGATGTAACAGTTGCTGATTTAATTGGGGATGTAGATCCGATTAAAGCGGCGAATTTAAAATTATCTTATGCCGATGAACGTGTGATTCACTTCGGAATGATTCCACGTGCGAACAGATGTATTTTTGTGATTAACGAATTACCCGATTTACAAGCTCGTATTCAAGTCGCGCTATTCAATATTTTGCAAGAAGGCGATATTCAAATCCGTGGATTTAAATTAAGAATGCCGTTAGATTTACAATTCATTTTTACGGCAAACCCAGAAGATTATACCAATCGTGGAAGTATTGTAACGCCTTTAAAAGACCGAATTGGTTCTCAGATTTTAACGCATTATCCAGAAACCATTGAAATTGCTAAAACAATTACACATCAAGAAGCTAAATTAGATGAAAATCAAACTTCTATCGTATATGTTCCTAGTTTAGCCAAAGATTTGTTAGAGCAAGTTGGTTTTGAAGCGAGAGAATCCGAATACATTGATGCGAAAAGTGGCGTTTCTGCCAGAATGAGTATTACCGCATATGAAAATCTAATAAGTACAGCAGAACGCAGAGCTTTACAAAATGGTGAAGAAAAAACAACAGTACGATTATCAGACTTTTTAGGAATTATTCCAGCCATAACTGGAAAAGTAGAATTAGTATACGAAGGCGAACAAGAAGGAGCAGGCGTAGTGGCACAATATTTAATTTCCAATGCGATTCATACTTTTTTCCCAGGTTATTTTCCTAAAATAGAGAAATTAGAAAAACAAAATGAAGTCAATCCCTATACAGAAATTTCAGAATGGTTTTTCAACGAATCAGGTTTTGAATTGTCAGATGATTGTTCCGGTGAAGTGTACAAAAATGTCTTAGATGAAGTTGAACCACTTGAAAACCTAATTCAAAAATACCAACCAGAAATTGCCATTTCAGATAAATATTTCCTAAAGGAATTTATACTTTGGGCTTTAGTGGAATACAATAAATTATCAAAAGAAAGAACGCAAGACGGTTTTCAATTTAAAGACCCTTATGCTAAGTTTATAAGTAGATTGTCTTAGTGGTATAAAATAAAAATCCCGAATTGTATTTCAATTCGGGATTTTTTATTGACCAATCGACACATTGTCGAATTGACTTATTATTTCTTCAAATGCAGATCAAAATAATCTGCAATTTTCGCATACATGTGAATTCTGTCTCTTCCGCCAACATTATGTTCGTGGTTTGGATATAAGAAATAATCAACTTGTTTTCCTGCTTTTATTGAAGCTTCAATAAAATTCATACTATGTTGTTGTACCACAACTGGATCTTGCGCTCCGTGAATCAAAAGTAATCTTCCTTTTAAGTTTTTCACTTTATCTAATAAAGAT
>JAULXA010000004.1:0-3143 GCA_032118875.1 Flavobacterium sp. | reverse complement strand
AATTGAAAAAGATTTTATTGTTAATTTAAAAAATAAAATTGTTGTTTAAAACCCTTCGAGAGCGCAACACTTTCGAAGAGTTAAAAATTATTTCTTCACTTTTTTTATTCCCATATTATACAACGTAAACGCCTGCATATCAACTTGCTCATTTATGATTGCATCTGTTGATTTTCCAGCACCATGACCTGCATTGACATCAATTCTAATTAACATAGGTTGAGAACCTGAATATTTATCTTGTAATTCGGCAGCGAATTTAAAACTATGTGCTGGCACTACTCTATCGTCATGATCACCAGTCGTAACTAAAGTTGCAGGATAATTCACACCCGATTTCACATTATGAACTGGAGAATATTTTTTGATGTATTGAAACATTTCTTCACTTTGTTCAGAAGTTCCATAATCGTAAGCCCAACCTGCTCCAGCTGTGAAAGTATGGTAACGTAGCATATCTAAAACTCCAACAGCAGGCAATGCTACTTTAAATAAATCCGGACGTTGTAACATGGTTGCTCCTACTAATAAACCGCCATTTGAACCACCTTTTATTGCTAAAAATTGTGAAGATGTATATTTTTCTGCGATTAAATATTCGGCTGCAGCAATAAAATCGTCAAATACATTTTGCTTTTTCAATTGAATTCCTCCATTGTGCCATTGCTTTCCGTATTCGCCACCGCCACGTAAATTCGCGACAACATAAACACCACCGTTTTCTAACCAAACAGCATTTGAAATACTAAAAGCTGGTGTTAAACTCACATTAAATCCACCATAACCGTATAAAATAGTTGGGTTTTTACCGTTTAATTTCAATCCTTTTTTATGTGTGATAATCATTGGAATTTTCGTACCATCTTTCGACGTATAAAACACTTGTTTCGATTCGTATTTCTCGGATTTGAAATCTACTTTAGGTTGTTGATATACACTAGAATTTCCTGTTTTTACATCAAATGCATAAATAGAACTTGGCGTAGTGTAATTTGTAAACGAATAATATAAGGTTTTTTCTTCTTTCTTACCAGCAAAACCTGAAGCTGTTCCAATTCCTGGTAATTTTACTTCTGTAATTAGAGCGCCATCATAATCGTATTGTTTCACCACAGAAATGGCATCTTTCATATAATTGGCAAAAATATAATTTCCACCTGTTGAAACCGATAAAACATTCTCAGTTTGAGGAATAACTTCTAACCAATTTGGCAATTCAGGATTATTCGCATCAATAATCATTAACCTTTTATTTGGAGCATTGTTGTTTGTAATCACATATAACTTGCTTCCGCGATTGTCGATAATGTCATAATCGTACGACATGTTATTGACTAAAATTTGCACTTCAAACTTTGGTTTGGTTAAATCTACCAAATACAATTCGTTAGAACTCGTTGCATTTGCGGCAGAAATCACTAAATACATATTGTCTTCGGTTACACTTCCTCCCACATATCTTCTTTTCATATCATCACCAAAAACCACTTTATCTTCCGATTGTGCCGTTCCTAATTTGTGATAATATAATTTGTGTTGGTCTGTTTTGGCAGATAATTCGCTTCCCGTTGGTTTGTCGTAACTAGAATAATAAAAACCTTCATTTTTATACCAAGAAACACCGCTGAACTTCACATCGACCAATGTTTCTCCAATTTTTTCTTTTGTTACCGCGTTTAAAACAATTACTTTTCGCCAATCTGAACCCGCTTCTGAAATTTGATACGCAACTAAACTTCCATCTTGTGTGAAATTAATTCCAGCCAATGAAGTTGTACCGTCATTTGAAAACGTATTCGGATCTAAAAAAACTTCTTCTTTTCCAGATGCATCTTTTCTAAATAAAACCGATTGATTTTGTAATCCGTTATTTTTATAGAAATACGTGTATTTACCTTCTACAAATGGTGCAGAAATTTTTTCGTAATTCCATAATTTTTCCATTCTAGCTTTAATCTTTTTTCTGAATGGAATTTGATTTAAATAATTATACGTTACTACATTTTGAGCTTTTACCCAACTTTCCGTTTCGGCACTTCTATCGTCTTCTAACCAGCGATATGGATCAGAAACTTCTGTAGTAAAATAAACATCTTTATGGTCTATTTTTTTTGTCTTTGGATAGGTAATTTTATTTTGAGCCATAATTCCGACTGAACTAATTAAAGTTGCAAAAATGATTGATTTTTTCATTCGTGTTTGTTTTGTTGTGTTACAAATATATAATACTACAAATTAAAATTTACGCCTAAAACTATATTTCTTCCCATGTTGTAAATCCCGTCTGCTTTTAAACGAGATAAATGCGCTACATATTCTTTGTTTAATAGGTTTGTAGCTGTTAAATATAGATTGAATTTCGATTTATTCATCTGAAAATCCGTTCCAATTCCTGAAGAAAGTAATAGATAATCGTTGGTTTTTGTTTCGAATTCACCAATTTTATTTTGGTTGAATGTGTAATTCGCTTGCAAGAAAATAAAACTGTTTTTTACCGTTTTCGAGACATCAAAATTCGCTCTAAAGTTGTTTTTCCATTGATTAGCAGGAATTAAAGGCAAACTCGAATTGTTGTTTAATTGTCCGATTACTAATTCGTAGCTACTGGTCATGTGTAACCAATCTATTTCATGTAAATGCAAGTGAATTCCGGTTTCTCCACCATATAAAACGGCGTTATTTTGTAAATAATCGTACACGAAATTACCGTCAATTGTGTTTCCGTTTGGTGAAATAAAAATGTAATTGTTGATGTTATTGTAAAATCCGTTCGCGAAAAAATCGAAATGTTCGGCGTTATAATCGACATTTAAATCGACTTGAAAATTCTGTTCATTTTTTAGGTTTGGATTTCCAATTTCATAACGATTGCTTCCTTCGTGCACACCATTTGAGGATAATTCTGATAAATTTGGCGCTCTGAAACCTGTTGCGAAATTGATTCTTGTTGTAATTTTTTCAGTAATTTCCGTTTTAAATCCGAAGGAAGCGTTGATACTTTCGAAATTTTTATCCAATTTTTGAAATGATCCTTCTGTCCCAATTTCTCCAAATTCTTCAAATTCATCGGCAAAGAAATCATCTTCACGTTTGACTTTCACGCCGTCCTTCGTCGAAACTATCGGTCCCGGCAGCTTCCCGAC
>JAULXA010000003.1:0-3254 GCA_032118875.1 Flavobacterium sp. | reverse complement strand
GATTACGATAAAAAAATTGTTGAAAGAGATCACAACTCTTAATTTCAATTTAAGTATATAAAAAATGCCCCGATATGTTATCGGGGCATTTTTGTTTTTAATCAGAACTTGATTCAGATTCTTTTCTATAATTCTAATTACAAACTATGTTGTTTTAAATAATCTACTGCATATCTTCCTTCGTTAAATAATAAATCTAAAATAGACAAATTATTGATGAAACCATTTTTGTCATCAAAAACTTGTGTGTAAGGTTCAATTTGTGTGGTGTCTTTTTTGCCATTTACCAAGTAGCGAAAGTCTGTTTTGTCAGTAACCTCATGAAAGTATTCCGTTGTTTTTTCAAAAGGAATAGAAATGCCTAAAGCATCATTTAGCAATTCAAATATCTCGAAGTTCAAATCCAACATAAACTCGTGTTTCTTTTCGAATAAGGGTCTTAAATCATCTACAAAATATTCGTAAAACGGAGAGTTTTTATAAGCGGCTTCTAATGATTTAAAATGATTTTTCTGCCAGTTGTATTGGTTGTCTATTTTGATGTCTTTAAACTTGTCATTTGAGCTATTGTGCTTCACTGAAATGTTTAATAGTTGAATTCCGTTCGGACTGTGGATGTACATTCTGTTTCTGTTGGTTTGCTTTTGAAAAGTATCTTCCACTTCAAACGTAACAGATTTCGCGTCAATCATTGCAATGTAATGACTGATTGAAGGAAAATAGGTTGGGTAAATTAAAATGTCCTTGTTCATAATTCTATTGTAATTAAAAAAGAGTTGCAAACTAAATTACAACTCTTAAATTATTTAAAGTAAATCTGCTTCTTTTTTCTTTTTCTTACCTCTATACCAATCCCAAACGAAATAAGCTCCTAAAAAGATTAGGAAATATTTGAAATATGATTGTGGTTGTCCTTCACCGTTTACTGTTGTGAAAAAACGTTCGGTTCTGAATTTATTCATTAATCCTTTTGCATTCCAATCTAAACTCATCCAAATAAAAATGGGTTTACCAACAATGTGATCAGCTGGAGTGTAACCGAAATAACGCGCATCTAACGAATTATGTCTGTTGTCTCCCATCATCCAATAATAATCTTGTTTGAACGTATAAGAATTAGTAACTTTTCCATTAATTTTAATCTCATTACCTTTTACTTCTAAAGTATTACCTTCATATTCCGTAATAATGATTTTGTATAATGGTAAAGTTTCTTTGTTTAAAGCAACTGTTTTTCCTGCTTCTGGAATATAAATCGGGCCAAAATTATCTCCGCTCCATTTGTTCGTTACAGAAGGTTTTCCGTCTTTAAAGTCGGGAAACACTCCGTCTTCTGGACCTTTGTTAATTACTCGGTTCACGGATTTAATTCCAGTAACCGTTTTTAATTTTTCTGCACCTTCAAAAGTTAAAGATTGAATATATAAGGTGTCTCTTGTTTCATTTTTAAAACCAGCTCCATCAGTTGATTCAAGTTCTTTTAAAATTCCTTCAAAATCTATTGTTGCGTCACTATCATATGTTACTTCATATGAGTATTGAGGTTTTGCTCTTTCAGGTAAAATTAATTCTTTCCCATTTATAAAAACAATTCCATCTTTAATTTGTAAGCTATCTCCAGCAATTCCTACACAACGTTTTACGTAATTTGTTTTCTTATCACGTGGTTTGTCAACTCTAATTGGAGATGGGTTATACATGTTGTCTAACGTATCTCTTGGCCAGTTGAAAACAACAATATCATTATTTTTTATTTTTTCTAAAGCTGGAAATCTGAAATAGGGTAATTGTGGTTTACTTAAATAAGATAATTTTCCTGTTTTAGGAATTGAATCATGAACCATTGGTGCGGCAATTGGTGTCATTGGTGTTCTCGCTCCATAATGAAATTTACTTACAAATAAGAAATCACCAATTAATAGAGATTTTTCTAATGATGCAGATGGAATTACAAACGGTTGAATAAAATACGTGTGAACAAAAGTCGCAACTATTAATGCAAACGTTAAAGAACCTAATGTATCTAAAGCTTTAGTCGCTGGTTTTGTATCGCGTTCTGCTTCGTATGAAACTTCCTGCGTGTAATTTACATATCCTATATATAATCCTAATGTTACAACACCTAACCACATATCTGCAGTGGTTTTCTTGCCGAAAGTACGTAAGGTTTCAATCCAAATTACTGGTAAAATCAACAAATTTATTACAGGTAAAAACACTAAAAACATCCACCATTTTGGACGGTTAATCATTTGCATTAAAACAATTCCATTATATACAGGAACAAATGCTTCCCAAGCTTTTCTGCCAGCTTTTACATATAATTTCCAAGTGCATATTGCGTGTAAAGTACTAATTATTAATACCGTAATAATCCAAGATGTCATTTCCATAGTTTCTTATCTATATTTATTTTGTAAATCGTAAATCGTAAATTTTTAACTTATATTCCCAAAACGTCTTTCATAGTGAAAACGCCTTTTTTACCAAGTAACCATTCTGCAGCAATAACAGATCCTAAGGCAAAACCTTCTCTGCTGTGAGCAGTATGTTTAATTTCTATTTGATCGACTTTACTGTCGTAAAAAACAGAATGTGTTCCTGGAATGTTTTCTATTCTTTTCGCATCAATATAAATTTCATTTGTTGCTGCGTTATCTAATGTCCAATTGGTGTAATCTGTATTTTCAATAATTCCGTTAGCTAAGCTAATTGCTGTTCCGCTCGGAGCATCTAGTTTTTGTAAGTGATGAATTTCTTCCATTGAGACAGAGTAGTCCTTAAGGTTTTTCATCATTTTTGCCAAATAATTATTTAGTTCAAAAAAAATATTCACACCTAAACTAAAGTTAGAACCATAAATAAAACTTCCGTTTTTTTCTTGACATAAATTCACCATTTCATCATAATTTTCTAACCAACCTGTTGTTCCTGAAATTACAGGGATATTATGGTTTAAACATTCTGAAATATGATTCACGGCACTATTTGGTACACTAAAATCAATGGCTACATCTGCTTGCAATAATCCATCAAAACTATCCGAACTTCCTTTTCTTAAAACAATTTCATGACCACGTTCTAAAGCAATCTTTTCAATTACTTTTCCCATTTTTCCGTAACCTAATAAAGCTATTTTCATGTTTAGATATTTATTGTTTGCATTGGTCAAATGTCCTCTTTTATTTTATAGATTTCATTTGTATAAGTAGTTGCTTTGAAGAAAATGTTACAAAAACTTTAAAATTGATATG
>JAULXA010000002.1:0-5750 GCA_032118875.1 Flavobacterium sp. | reverse complement strand
TCTGGGATATTGATAAATTTAGCTGAGCCAACATCGTTAAGTTCGCCAGTTGCTACTAATTGATCTTTGTATTTCATATAGAAACCGTTAATATTTAAAGTTGCTTTATTACTTTTGAATTTATAGCCTAATTCAAAATCTTGTAAGCGTTCTGGTTTGATGCTTCCGTTTTCATAATCATCACGTCGTGGTTCTTTATTCGCAATTCCGAAATATCCATAAATAGAACTAGTGGTGTTTAATGTATAAGTAATTCCCGCTTTTGGATTAAAGAAACGGAATGTGTCATTTACATCATCAAATTTGGTGCTGTTCGCTTGATAGAAAACCATACGATATTGTAAATCGGCAAACACGTTGAATTTTCCAATTTGATGTGACGCTTTTGAATAGAAATTTACATCATTTTTATTTCCGAAATTATCATAATATTTATTCGCATTTGGTACGTAATATTGTGTCCAAACGACTTCTCCAAAATGTTTACCTTGGTATTTATTGGCTGCTCCACCAACAATTACATCTGTTTTATCTGTTTTATAATTTAAAGAGAAAGTAGTTCCAAAAAAGTCGTTATCTAACCAACGTTTTCTGACTAAATCTGTAATAGCTATCGCACCAAAATTCGGTAAATAATAATCGGCAAAACTGGCATCTTCTTTAAATTGCTCATAATATCCTTTTCCTGAAGTATAATGTAGTGCAATGTTGGATTGCCATTTTGAAGCTAATTTCTGATTCCAATGCAATTGAAAATGATTTTGCCAATAATTGTCGGTTTCATTTCCGTAAAATTGGATGTTCCCATTCGCGTCAGTATATTGACCAACAGAATTATACGTTCTGTCATTTCTTAGTTTTTCTTCATCTTCTAAGCCATTCCAAGATTGGTAGGTTTTTTCTTTTCCGCCAAAAGCGATGGCTTTAATAATGGTGTTTTTTGTGATATAATTGGCATCAAAATAATAACCAAATAAATTTGAAGAAGCTCTGTCAATGTAACCATCGGATTCAATTTTTGAAATACGAGCATTCATTTCAAAATTATTATGTAAGCCTGTTCCAAAAGCTAATGTGTGTTTTCTAGTTCCGAAACTTCCACCTGAATTGGCTAATTCTGCATAACCAGTTGGTTGAGAAGCTTTAGTTTGTAAATTTAAACTTGCACCAAATGCACCAGCTCCACTAGTTGATGTTCCGACACCACGTTGCAACTGAATACTTTCTAACGACGAAGCAAAATCGGGTAAGTTTACAAAATACGTTCCTTGACTTTCGCTATCATTAAAAGGTACACCATTTAAAGTTACGTTAATTCGAGAACCATCAGATCCACGAACACGCATAGAAGTGTAACCAATTCCTGCTCCAGCATCGGTTGAAGTCACTACAGAAGGTAAATAATTTAATAAAATGGGAATGTCTTGACCTAAGTTTCTCGGAGCAATTTGTGCTTTGGAAACGTTGGTAAATGTAATTGGACTTTTGTCTTTGGCTCTAACACCAGAAATTAAGACTTCTTCAATTGATGTAACAGAATCTTTTGGTTGTTCTTGAGCGCTTAATGCGAGTGACAAAAGGCAAAACGCGGTGAGTGTAAAACTCTTTTTAAATGAAAACATAATTCGTAAAAAAATACGAATAAAAGGGGTAATTACTCTTGGTTAAAAATAATTAGTTAATAAATGTTGGTGAGAATTCGCACTCCGTTCGGAATTACAAAAGTTTGTTTTCTCTATTTTCCTTAGCAGCATTACCTGCTCAGGTTCTATGGGTATAATCTCAGCCTGAAAAACAAGCACCCCTTTGAGACGGGGCAAAGATATGACTCTTTATTTTAAACTTCCAAGTTAAAAGTTTAAAAATCTAATTTTTTTCTTCCAGCTTTAATTTCTCCCGCTTTTTTCTTTTCTTGAATACGTCTTTCGTTAGCGCCTTTTGTTGATTTTGTAGCTATTCTTTTTTTAGGTTTGACTAAGGCTTTTTCTAACATTTCGAAAAAACGTTTAATGATTATTTTTTTGTTTTTGAATTGACTTCGATCTTCATCGCACGTTAAAATCAATAAATTTTCTTGAGAAATTTTAGTTTTTAATTTGGTTTGAAGTAGTATTTTTTCGGCATCATCTAAACCTTGAGAAGTGGCTACATCAAAAATTAAAACCATTTTTGAGGAAACTTTATTTACGTTTTGTCCACCAGCACCACTGCTTCGTACGGCTTTAAAGTTCAGTTCAGAATTTAAAACATCTACTTTCATTACAACGCAGAATTAGTATCTAAATTATTAGGTTGATGTGCAGGTTTCAATAAATCGTTTACTTTTTTTACAGGATTGAAGGTTTCAATGGGCACTTCTACAAAAATAGTGGTCCATTTTGCCATCGCGCCATTCCATAAACCAGGTAATTCAAACGCTTTTATCGGTTTTCCGTTTTTTGTTTTTTCGGTAATAAATGCTGCTTTATCGTCCACAAATTTGGTTAGATCAAACTTGTTGTTTTTGAAATCTTTAAGGCTACAAACGATATCAACAGGATTGAAATGTGTAGAGTTTTTAAAAATTTTACGTTGATTTTCATTGGTTAAATCCACTTGTGACGATTCGACAATTTGTAAATTATGACGTCCTTTTTCGTCTTGAACCCAAAAGGGTCCGCCGCCAGGTTCGCCTTCGTTTTTTACCATTCCGCAGACACGAATAGGTCTGTTTAAGATTTTTATTAAGTACTCTTTTTGGTATTCGAATTGAAACATTTTAATTTCTTCTGGCAAAGGAAACGACATTTTTGTTTCTACAAATTGAATAATTTCTTTGATGTTGTTTTCGTCAATTTCGTTGTTCAGTAGTTTTTTTAATGATATTTCTACCTGACGTTTTGTGTAAAGTAAAATTCCACCGATTAATTTTTTATAATTTAAAATGAGCTCTCTATTATTTTGCGAAACATTATCAATATTCTTAATAAAAACCACATCAGATTGTAGCTGATTTAAGTTTTCAATCAATGCGCCATGTCCGCCAGGGCGAAAAAATAATTCGTTTTCGGTAATTCTAAAAGGTGTATTGTCTGCATTTACAGCAATCGTATCAGAAGTTTCGTTTTGATATGAAAAGGTAATTTCTAAATTGTCATATTTGTTTGTGATTTCTATGAAATCGTTCTCAAATTCTTTTGAAATCGTAAAATGTATTTTCGATTTCTGATTTGGTTTTTTGTAAAAATCAGTTTCGAAAACATGTTCGTCAATTGGAGTTAAAATTTCATTATTTTGAATGTGAAAAGGCAATATTCCTTTTGGCTTATTAGCAAAATTTAAACCTTCTTCCGTTAATAATGTCTTTACAATTGCATATACTTTTTGATCTGAATTATACCTTGGATAATCTGTAAAAAGGGCTTTAGTTTTTTCTTTTAATTCATTGTAAAAAGGGAAACTTCTTAACCCGACAATGAATAAATTTAAATCCTTGTCTTTGTTAAGATTTACATATGAATTTATAGTATCTTTTTTAGGATTGAAAGTGTTTAAAAACTCGTTTAACGATTTAAACATTCTCGTTGCAGCGCCACTTGCTGGAACAAATTTTTCAATTGTATATTTGTCTTTGTGCTTGTCGAAATAGGTGCAAAATTCAGCAATTTCCGATTCGGAAAATTGAAATATTCCGTCATTTATAGACGCGATTTTATATAAGTTTATATTTGGAATTCCGTTTTTGAAATAATGCAATTGTTGCATAATTTTTTCAAGAGAATTTCCGCGTGTAACTATTTGTTGTAAATCTATTTCGCTAAATATTTTTTCCATTCTAAGTAAGCTGAGATGGCTAAAATAGTAAAAATTATGTATTGAATGGCAATTATATAAAGTTGTCTGTCGAAAAATATATAAACACAAATCGCATCGCCAATAATCCAAAGTGTCCAATTTTCTATTTTTTTGCGAGCCATATACCACATAGCCGAGAAAAACAATGCCGTTGTAAAAATGTCTAAATAATTGTTGATCTGAAGTTTATAATCGAAAAACTGATAAATAAAAACACAAACTATGGCCGTTATTATAAACAGAATTACACCAATAATTTTTTCTTTACTAGTGGTTCTAGAAATTGAAAGCGTAGTTCCGTTTGTGACTTTTTTCCATTCATACCAGCCGTAAATGCTCATTACAGAATAATAAATATTAATGCTCATATCGGCAAAATATTTAGCATGATACATGATGTAAATAGAAAAAATCGTAGCAATTATACCAGTTGGATAGACTAAAATGTTTTCTTTTTTTGCAAAATACACGCTCAAAATTCCGAATATGAAAACGATAATTTCTATGCTAATTTGCCAGTTTGGAATACTTTTATATTGGTTGATTATAGTTTCGAACATGTTAAGTTGTAAAAAAGTTAGAATCATTTTCAAAAGCAGTTCCAATCACCACTAAATCAGCTCCAGCTTTAAAAACTTCTTCAATTTTAGATACATTTCTAATTCCACCACCAACTATTAAAGGAATTGAAATATTTTTAGAAACAAATGAAATCATTTCTAATGAAACGTGTTGGTTTGCACCGCTTCCTGCTTCTAAATAAATGAGTTTCTTGCCTAAATATTCGCCTGCTTTTGCGGTTTTGTAAGCTAATTCGATATTTGTATTTTCGATAGGTAAAGTCTGACTCACACGTTGTACAGCTGTTTCGTTTCCGCCGTCAATCAAAATGTAACCAGTTGAAATAATTTCTAAAGTTGAATTGGTTAAAATATCTACCGAATTGATGTGGTGTTCAATTAAATAATCAGGATTTCTTCCGGAAAGTAAACTTAAAAATAAAATTCCGTCCGCTTCATTTGAAATTTGCGAAGGATGTCCAGGGAAAATCAGAATAGGTAAGTGGCAATATTTTTTGATTTCGATAAGTAAAGTATCGATGCAAATTTGTTCCACAATGCTACCGCCGATAAAAATATGTGTCGCTGGAGATTGATTTATTTTTTGAGATAAATTTTCAATTTCTTCAGCTTTTGTTTTATCAGGATCAATAAGAATAGCCAACAATTTTTTGTTTTCCTGTTTGGCGGCTAAAATATTTTGGTAGATGTTTTTCATATTGCGATACGAAAGTACAATTTTTACGGATTAACCGCAAAGAAACGCAAAGTTTGTCGCAAGGCTCGCAAAGGTTTTTATTTTATTGCAATACACAAACGAAAACATAATCGGATACAAAATCAAACTGAAATTTAAAATCTTCAGCAATTTCATTAAAATGAAGTTGAGCTTTCCCTTTTTTGTCTTCAAGATGAAAAGGCGATTCGGAAATATGATTTGGGAAACTGATGCCTTTTTCGTTCTTTAATTTAAACACACTCTCTTTTACGCCCCAAATCACGGTTGCTTTGGCGATTTTATCTGCTTCTGAAAGGTTTTCTAAATGCAAAACATCCATAAATCTAGGTGCGATTTTTAAAGTTTTTTCTTTGCGTTTTTCTAAATCAATTCCAATTGACTGATTGCTGATACAAATACAAGAAAATTCATGAGAATGAGAAATAGAGATGTGTTGTGTTTCAAGTGCAATACTTTTCCCTTTTCCCTTTTTCCTTTTCCCTTCCAAATGAGGTTTCCCGAATGCATCATAAAACAAATCAAAATCTGTAAAACCAACATGTTGTAATAACATTCTAACGGCTAAAAATCCTTTTTTGTGTTCGATGGAACTCATTGTTTCCAATCTAGAACTTGAC
>JAULXA010000001.1:0-3022 GCA_032118875.1 Flavobacterium sp. | reverse complement strand
GAAAACGGATTAGGAACACCTAAATCGAAAATGGTTTCAGAAGTGGAAATATGTTTTTTTAGAAATTCTAAAGTAATGTTGAAGCGTTTACTAGGATATGTTTTTTCGTACATAATAATGTTATTTTGCCACAAAGGCACTAAGTCGCAAAGATAATTTAAAGTTTTGAATTTTATCTATTTGACTTAATAACTTATGCAATTATACTTTATACACAATAGCATTTATATTCATACCAGCTCCAACGGAAGCAAAAATAATCACATCGCCTTTGTTTATTTTTTGGTTTTCGATTTTACCATTTAAGATTAAATCATATAAAGTTGGGACAGTGGCTACACTAGAATTTCCTAATTTGTGAATGCTCATTGGCATAATTCCTTCAGGTAAATCTTCATTATGTAGTTTGTAAAAACGCTTGATTATCGCTTCATCCATTTTTTCATTGGCTTGATGAATCAATATTTTTTTTACATCAGTAATTTTATAGCCACTTTTTTCCAAACACAATTTCATGGCGTTTGGTACATTATTTAGTGCGAATTCGTAAATTTTTCGACCGTGCATTTTGATGTATCGCACGTCTTCATTTAAGTCTTTATTAAATGAGTTTCCGAAAAACAAATAATCTGCTTCATCTGTAGCAAAAGTGGCAGATGCATGACTAATAATTCCACCTTCTTCTTCCGTAGCTTCAATAATTGTTGCGCCTGCGCCGTCAGAATAAATCATAGAATCTCTATCGTGAATGTCAACTACTCTTGATAACGTTTCGGCACCAATTACTAAACATTTTTTTGCCATTCCAGCTTTGATGTAAGCTTGTGCTTGAATAACACCTTCAATCCAACCCGGACAACCAAATAGCATATCATAAGCTACACAATATGGATTTTTTATACGTAATTTTTGTTTTACACGAGAAGCTAGAGTTGGTACAGCATCAGATTGAATAGCAGCATGTTTTACGTTTCCGAAATTATGAGCGAAAATAATATAATCTAAAGTTTCTGGATCAATTTTAGCAGCTTCAATAGCACGTTGAGCGGCAATTAAGGCAATGTCAGACGTTACTAAATCATTACTAACATACCGGCGTTCTTGAATTCCTGTAATTTCTAAAAATTTTTCGGCAACTACTTCATTTGAATATGGAAAAATCGTACCATCTTCGTTTAAAAACGAATGCTTTGCAAAATCTAAATTGGTAACTTTTTCTGTAGGTATGTAGCTTCCTGAGCCAGTAATTTTAATGTTCATTTCGGAAAATTTTAGTCTAAATTAATAAATTGAAATTCATAATTCTATTAACTATTCGTAAATTAAATAATTATTACGAAATTGTTAAAATAATTCATTTTTTTTATTGAATTCAGAATTTAAGCAAATTTTATTTTCATAACTGTAGCCATATTCAGTGCCATAGTTTTCATTTGATCGGCTTTATTTCCTTCAAAATTTTCTGTAACGGAAGTATAAAAATGATCTAACCAAATTTCAAAATGTTCGTGTGTAAAAGGATATTTATCGTGTATGTTTTTATGAATTTGGAACATGTTGTTAGTATAACCGCCTTTTAAAAACAAACCTTGTTCCCAAAAGGTTGCTAAAGTTTCAAAATGTTCTTCTAAATGTTGATCGACGTGAGTTGCTTTAGTAAAAAAGAAATTGATAGATTGGTCTTTTAATAATCTATCGTAAAAGTTTCTTATGATTAGGATAATATCTTCACGGGTTTCTATATCTGTCATTGTATTGAATTTTCTGAAATTCAAATTTACGATAATAGTTCTTGAAGAAATTGATATTTATCATATTTCAAAAAAAAATCCCAAAAACCGAATTGGAATTTGGGATTTTAAAGTTGTTTACTTTTTTAAACTTCGTAAATCGTAAATCTAAAATCGTACTTTAATATTACATGTAGGCTTCAATTGGCGCACAAGAACAAACTAAATTTCTATCACCATACGCTTCATCTACACGACGAACAGTTGGCCAGAATTTATTTTCAGCAATGTACTCTAATGGATAAGCTGCGTTTTCTCTCGAATAAGGAAAAACCCATTCGTTTGCTGTAACCATAGCTAAAGTATGTGGTGCGTTTTTCAAAATATTTTGAGCATCGTCTTTACTTGAAGCTGCAATTTCTTTACGAATTGAAATCATCGCATCACAAAAACGATCTAATTCAGCTAAATCTTCTGATTCAGTTGGTTCAATCATTAAAGTTCCAGCTACTGGGAAAGACACAGTAGGTGCATGGAAACCATAATCCATTAAACGTTTAGCGATATCCGTTACTTTGATTCCGTTGTCTTCAAAAGCACGACAATCTAAAATCATTTCGTGAGCCGCTCTTCCCATTTCTCCAGAATATAAAACTGGATAATGTGCTTCTAAACGCGCTTTCATATAATTCGCATTTAAAATAGCGTGTTTTGTAGAGTTTGTTAAGCCTTCTGCGCCTAACATACAAATGTAACCGTAAGAAATTAAGCAAACTAACGCCGAACCATAAGGAGCAGCAGAAATAGCTGTAATCGCTTGATCACCACCTACTTTAATAACAGGGTTTGTTGGTAAAAACGGAACTAATTTATCGTTCACACAAATTGGTCCAACACCTGGTCCACCACCACCGTGAGGAATAGCGAATGTTTTGTGTAAATTTAAGTGACAAACGTCAGCACCAATTGTAGCTGGATTAGTTAATCCAACTTGCGCATTCATGTTCGCACCATCCATGTATACTAATCCACCATTTTCATGAATGATGTCTGTAATTTCGATAATTGAGCTTTCAAAAACACCGTGAGTTGATGGGTAAGTTACCATTAAAGCAGATAATCTATCTTTAAATTCAATAGCTCTAGCTCTTAAATCTTCTACATCTATATTTCCTTCTGGAGTTGTTTTTGTAACGATAATGTCCATTCCAGCCATAGCAGCAGAAGCAGGATTGGTTCCGTGAGCTGATGAAGGAATTAAACAAACCGTTCTGTGGTCATCTCCACGAGAT